>JASHVN010000551.1 GCA_030044555.1 Xanthobacteraceae bacterium
AGATGATGGGCGCCGACATAGACCGGATCGAGGTGCAAGGCGAGCGCCAGCACCATCATCGTATCCTGGGCGCCGGGCGCAAAGGCGATGACCACATTGGCGATCGGGAACGGATAAAGTAGATCACGGTCAGCACGAAGGCGGTCGCCACACTCATCGCCACCGCGAACGAGCCGAAGGCGGCGCCGAGAAAGCCAAGCAGCGATCGAAAGGTCGTACCGGCAAAGCGCGAGCCGACCAGTCCGCCCAGCGCAATCAGCAGCGTCTCGGCAACTTCGATGACAGTGCGGCGCGCGGGAAGGACAAAGGACATTGATCCGCCATGATTGCGTACGGGGCAGAACGGCGTCAAACGCCGCGCGAAACGACGGGAAAAGCCGGGCGCAAACCAGCGCCGCTGCCCACGCCATAGCTCTTGAATTCGATGATTTGATCATGTACATATAAACTGTACAGTCAAGCTGTATATATTTTCCAGTCTCAGCATCGGACTCATGAGCAAGGCGTCGCATGCTTCCGAATCGCAGCTGACCGGCCTTGCGGGTGAGTTGCGGGTTGTCCTTGGCAAACTGCTCCGCCGCTTGCGGGAGCAGGCGGATGCAGCGGATTTCACTAATGCACAGAAGTCCGTCCTTCTGCGGCTGGAGCGTGACGGGCCCGCTACCGTGTCGATGCTTGCGCGCGCCGAAGGCGTACGCCCGCAATCGATGCGAATAACCGTTGCGGCACTGGAAGCGGCGGGCGCAGTGAGCGGGAAGCCCGATCCCAAAGATGGCCGGCAGACCTTCCTAAGCCTCACGCCCTCGTTCTTGAAGCTCGTCAAGACCGGCCGCGCGGCGCGGGAGGACTGGCTGTTCCGCGCACTTGCGGCACAACTTGCACCCCGCGAGCATGAACAACTCGCCGCCGCGGTGAAATTACTAAGCCGGCTTGCCGACTTCTGAGCGAACAGAAAGGAAGTGAACGATGGGCTGGTTGATTCTCATTTCGTACTTTTTCGGTGGCGCATTTCTTTCCAATGCAATTCCCCACATCGCCAGCGGGTCAATGGGCCGTGCGTTTCAAAGCCCCTTCGCCAAGCCGCCCGGGCAAGGACTTTCCTCCGCGACCGTCAACGTGCTGTGGGGCGTTCTCAACCTCGCGGTCGCTTACCTCCTGATCTGCCGTGTCGGAGACTTCAGCCTGCGCTCCACCGTCGATGCGGCAAGTCTGGGCGTGGGGTTTCTTCTGATAGGCCTCCTCGGCGCTCACCACTTCGGCCGTTTCCACGGCGGCAACTCCCCTGGAGAAACGAATGGCGGCCGCTGAGGAGCAAGATGAAACGGCGCAACCCAATCCACATCTTTGGCGGATTTCGTCGGTTGCCGTGCTCGGGGCGTTTCTGGCCCAAATGGACGCCACGGTCGTCAACGTCTCTCTTTCAAGCCTTGCGCTTGAACTGCACACGACTCTTTCGAACATCCAGTGGGTGACGAGCGGCTATCTGCTTGCGCTCGCGCTCACCTTGCCCTTGAGCGGCTGGCTCGTCGACCGCATAGGGGCAAAAGCTCTCTACCTCTGGTGTTTCTCGGCCTTCACTCTCACTTCGGCGCTTTGCGGACTTGCGTGGTCGGCAAACTCCCTGATCGGGTTTCGCATCCTGCAAGGCATGAGCGGCGGCCTGTTGGCGCCGATGGCGCAGTTGATCATGGCGCGCGCCGCCGGAGACAAAATGGCTCGCGTGATGAGTTTCGCCGCGATGCCTATACTGCTTGCCCCGCTTCTGGGGCCGGTCATCGCGGGCGCTCTCTTGAAGTTTGCTTCCTGGCGCTGGCTCTTTTTGGTCAATCTTCCTTTCGGCACACTTGCACTCACACTCGCCGCTCTGTTTCTGCCTCATGACCGGCACGAGAGGAGGCCGCGCAGTCTCGACTTGATCGGTCTCGGTTTGCTGTCCCCCTGCGTCGTGCTTTTTCTTTACGGTTCGGAGCACACGACCGATCCGTTCGGCCTCGCGGCTCTGGCGCTTTCCATAGTGCTGTTTATCGTTTTCTTCCGCTGGGCGACCTGGAAAAAAGATGATGCCATTATCGATTTGCGGCTGTTCAAAGACGACATCTTTTCCGCAGCCGTTGTCACGCAATTCCTGTCGCAGGGGAGCGCGTTCGCAGGTCAGATGCTTGTTCCGGTGTTCTTGACGCGCAGCGGCGGTCTCTCGCCGAGCCAGGCCGGCTTGCTATTGGCCGCGCAAGGCCTCGGAATGATGACCACCTATTCTTTCGTCGGGTCGCTGGTGGACCGGTTTGGCAACCGCAGCGTCTCGGCCGGAGGCGCGCTGACCGCGCTGGCGGGCACTTTGCCCTTCATCTATCTGGCCAGTCGCGGCCTTGCCGGCCCCCTTGTCGCCGGCGCCTTGTTCGTTCGCGGCATGGGCTTGAGCTGCATCGGGATTCCATCAATCTCGGCTGCCTATTCGTCGGTCAAACGCCAGGACCTGCCGATGGCGACGACAGCCCTTAACATCGTCATGCGCATGGGCGGACCGACGCTGACCACGATATGTGCGACGTTTCTTGGATGGCGCCTGGCCGCGCATGCAACTGCGCCGGCGTCGAGCGCCTATAGCGACGCGTTTGCTCTGCTCTGCGGCTTTCATCTCGTTTTGGTCGCCGCCGCCATGCGCCTTCCTCGCAGGGCTCGGAAAACGCCCGCTCCCGCCAGCCTTCAAAGGTGTGAGACCGAGGATAGAACCGGTTGAGCTACGCGATCAGCCCCGCGCCCCGGTAGGCGGCGACCGCTCCGGGATGCAGCACGACGCCGCCGAATTCGAGCGCGCGGACGCCATCCGCGGATAGCGGCGTGAACAGATCGCCCACGCCTGCAAACAGGGCGTTGCGGCGCGGCAGCTCATCGCGTGCAGAAAAAATCGCCGACGCGACTTCGCGCACCATGGCGTCGGCAGCGCGCGCATGCGTGACCAGCACGTTGACCACCGCGGCCTGCGCCACGTCGGCATCGAGCCCGCGAATGGCATCTTTGCGCATGATCGTGCGCCGGTAGAACGACACCGCGCCCAGCACCTTGTCCAGATCGCCCGGCGCGTAAGGCAAGACGCGCACCGCGATCCGGTCGGCTAGCGCCGTCATCACTTTATTTGGAATCGGACACTGCAATTGCGCATCCACCTCGCCGCGCGCGAGCGCGTCGGCGCCGGCGGCAAAATCGAGATAGACCGGAACGACGTCGGAGAAATTCCAGCCAAGCGCGCTTAGGATCACGCGCGCATGCTGCGCCATGCCGCTCTTTTCCGGACCGACCACGAGCCGCTGCCCGCGCAGATCGGCCACATTGCGCAAACCGGAATCGGCCCGCGCGATGAAAAACAGCGGGCCGGCATTCATCGGCGCCACCATGCGCAGGTCGATTTTTTGTTGAAACGGCGCCTCGCCGTTCCTGGCACGGCCGATCCAATTCGCCGCCATGAAGCCGAAATCGATGTCGTCCGCGGCAAGGCGGTTGGCGTTCTCGATGCTGGCGGTCGGCGAAATGCTCACCTCGATCGGCGCCAGCGCCGGATTGCGTTCGAGTACCGCCTTGAGCGCTTGCCCTTGACTCAGGAAGGTGCTGTCACGTTCCGCGGTGCCGATGCGCAGTGTCATTTATCTTCCTCGCACTGAAAGCCAATGAGATTGGATTGGATTGAATTGGGCGTGTACTCATAATTGCAGCGAATGTCAGCCATGAATGGCAGCTATGCCTCCGATAACGGACACTGGCGGCGCGCGCAATCATCGCGCTTATGTAACCAGAAAATAAAACTGCTTCCGCTCCTTTCGCCGGCCGTTCACGGCAATAGCAAGGCAGAGCACCGAAGCTGGACAAGTCACCGCGACGCTGCCAGTAAGACACTCGAATCGCGCGTTCAGGCTTGAACTGTTCGCGCAAGCTGTTTCCGCAGTCTTGACCATTCTTGCCCGCTCCCGGCGCGATACGGTGAGGCCCTATCCGGCTCAGTGATGGATATTGCGACAGACGCCGATACCCGTTCTCAAACGCTTCCAGCTTCGCCTTCTGAAGATAGCAGCGCAGGCATCGGGCACGCGCAGCATCGCCCGCTGGTGTTCGTGGCAGCGCTGTCGACGATCTTCATGGCCGCCATGGAAGGAACGATCGTCGCCACCGCCATGCCGACAATTGTCGGCTCACTGGGCGGCATCGATCTCTTCAGCTGGATTTTCGGCGCTTACCTGCTGACGCAGGCGATCCTGATTCCGATCTACGGGCGCCTGTCCGACCTCTATGGCAGAAAGCCAGTGCTGCTGTTCGGCATCGGTGTCTTTCTCGTCGGCTCCGTCCTGTGCGGATTGGCGTGGAATATGATGTCGCTGATCGTCTTTCGCATCGTGCAGGGCATCGGCTCGGGCGCGCTGATTCCGGTCTCGCAAACCGTGGTCGCCGACATCTATAGCGGCGAAGCGCGCGCCAGAATGCAAGGCTACATTTCCAGCACCTTCGGCAGCGCCGCCGTCATCGGGCCGATGATCGGCGGGCTGATCGCAACCCACGTGAGCTGGAAAGCGATTTTCTGGATCAACATCCCGTTCGGCATCATCGCTGCTTCGCTGTTGAGCCTTGCGCTCAAGGAAGAGGTGAAGAAGCGGCGCCACTATATCGATTACATCGGCGCGGTGCTGATGGCGTCGGCGACCGCGCTCATGATGATCGCGCTGACCGCCGCCGACACGTTGAGCGCCGCGACACTGGCGGCAGCCTTCGGCGTATCCGCAATGCTGATCGCCGCGCTGATTTTCTATGAGAGCCGGGTCTCCGAACCGATGATCCCGATACGCTTGTATCGCAATCGCCTGGTTGCCGGCGGCAACTGGGTCGGCGCCGCCAACGGCGCGATCTCAATGGCGATCGTCGGATTTCTGCCGGTATACATGCACAGCTTGATGGGATCGAGCACGTTGATCTCGGGCGTGGCGCTTGGAACCCTGTCGGTGTTCTGGCCTTTCGGCGGCTTCGTCGGCAGCCGCATGGTGCTGCGCATGCCCTATCGCCTTTCGTCGACGATTGGCGCCATCATTCTCGCGACCGGAAGCACATTGCTCATTTTGCTTCATCCCAACGCCAGCCCGCTGCACCCGATCATTGCCGTAGGGATCATGGGTCTGGGCATGGGCATCAGCAACATTTCCTTCGTGGTCGCGATCCAGGACAACGTCGACTGGTCGCAGCGCGGCGCGGCGATGTCGAGCGTGTTCTTCTCCCGCATTATCGGGCAATCGTTCGGCAGCGCCGTGTTCGGCGGCATATTCAACGCGGGACTGGCAAGCCGAGGTTCATTCAACGGCAACGAGGTCGTCCAATTGCTTCAGGAAGGGCACAAGCAGATTGCCAAGATTCCTGGGATTGCGGGTATTCTCGACACGCTGGCGCACACGCTGCACAGCATTTATCTCGTCAGCGGCCTGATCGCCGTCCTGGTGGCGGCGGCGGTTCCTTGTTTCCCATCGGCCCTCCGATTGCGCGAGCAGCGCTGAGAGAAAGCTCCGGACCACGCAATCAGCATGCATTCCGCTTTCAATGAATCGGGTCAACGCCGAGAAAGCGCCGTCGATCGCAACGGTTGCCGTTTTTCCGAGAAAATCAGCATGTCAAGGGTTTACCCGGAGGGCGCTTCGCGCCCTTGACATGCTGATTTTCTCGGAACTTTTGCTTACCGTTGCGATCGACGGCGTGGAGCGCCGAACTCCTTTGTATGACGCTCGTTGGTTCGAATCATTTTTTTATATTGTCGTCATAATTAAAGCGGCTAAGCCGCTCCGATAAAACGTGGCTCGCATGAAGAGTGCACAGCATGAAAAATTTCGGCTCTAACGATGAATTTCTGACAGCTCTACGGGAGCTAATCTATAAATGGTGCGATGAGCGCCGCCTCGACGTACTTGGGCGAGTCTTACCGGGCCATCTCGCATTTAACGGCATGACGGACGGGTGGGTGAACTAATGTGCTCCCTTAAATCCGTTCGCGGATTAGGCTACCAATCGTTCAGCCAGACCGATTGGGAAACATTAGGCGATCTCATTCGTGCTGCTGAGACCGCCATTTATTCCCGACAAAATTCAAAGTGAGTCACCCGCGACTTCGCACCGCTTCGTTAGCGCGCAATGACGATGCGCTAACCCGAAATCCGCTCGATCGCGGCGCCGCAGCGGCCGAGTTTTTCTTCCAGCCGCTCGAAGCCGCGGTCGAGGTGATAGACGCGGTTGACGATGGTTTCGCCCTCGGCGGCAAGCGCGGCAATCACCAGCGACACCGAGGCGCGCAGGTCGGTCGCCATCACCGGCGCACCTTTCAGCCGCTCGACGCCCTCGATGGTCGCCTTCTCGCCGTCAAGCTGGATGCGGGCGCCAAGCCGCGCCAGCTCCTG
>JASHVN010000552.1 GCA_030044555.1 Xanthobacteraceae bacterium
AACGGCATGGGGGCTGAAAATTTCGCCTGGTCGATCATGTTTCTGTTCATGCCGCTGACCTGCGTCTACTACCCGGTGTCGACGCTGCCGGCCTGGCTGCAGACGGTCGCCTGGGTGCTGCCGCCGACCTACGTGTTCGAGGGCATGCGGGCGCTGTTGATCCAGAAGGTCTTTCGCCCCGACCTGATGCTCTATTCGCTGGGGCTCAATGCCGTGCTGTTTGGAGCGTGTGTGATTGCGTTCCTGGCCCTGCTGCAGAGCGCGCGGCGCAACGGCTCGCTGATGCAGACGGGTGAGTAAGAGCTTTTGCGAATAGGCGCTTTTGTCGCTGCGCACCCCCTTGAAGTTCGCCAGGCCGGGAAAATTCCTAAATTGTGGCGAATGCGGCCTATGTGCGCTGCGAATAGCGGGGAAGCCGGAGCTTCCATACGTAACTATTGATGAAAAAATTGCTTTTATGATGCCGATATGACAGATGAGCGCAAGAGTGCTGCAGTGCAGCAAGCCGGGCAGGGATCTTCCATGGCTATCGGCGAGTTTGGCGGTGCGCCCGTTACCCCGGGCGATGGCGGCATATTGCTGTCGACGCCGCTCTATTGGTTCTACGAAGTGAGCCACGCGGCGCTCAATCCGTCCCGGGCTTGGGCCGACGCCACGCGCTTATTTTTCAAGAACCCGGTCAACCCGCTTTCCTTCACCACCTATGGCAAATCGGTCGCCGCGGCTTGCGAGCTGTTCGAGCGTTCCACGCGCCGCTACGGGCGGCCGGAATGGCGCATTTCCTCGACGCTCGTCGGCGGCGAGCGCGTGCCGGTGCAATTGTCGACCGTCTGGGAGCGGCCATTTTGCCGGCTCATCCATTTCGAGCGCGTCTTCGCCCATAATCTCCAGCGGCCGCAGCCGCGGCTGCTCATCGTTGCCCCGATGTCGGGCCATTATCCGACGCTGTTGCGCGGCACCGTCGAGGCGTTTCTGCCCAACCATGAGGTCTACATCACCGACTGGGTGGATGCCCGCATGGTCCCGATGTCGGAAGGACGCTTCGATCTCGACGATTACATCGACTACCTGATTTCGATGCTGCACGCGCTTGGCGGCGACACCCACGTGATCGCCGTCTGTCAGCCCTCGGTGCCGGTCATGGGCGCGGTCGCGCTCATGGAGGCCGATGGCGACCCCTACGTGCCGGCCTCCATGGTGCTGATGGGAGGTCCGATCGATACGCGGGTCAATCCAACCGTGGTGAACGATCTTGCCGAACACCGCGGCACCGATTGGTTTCGCCGCCACGTGATCACCAAGGTGCCGTTTCCCAATCCCGGCTTCATGCGCGACGTCTATCCGGGCTTTTTGCAGCTCAACGGCTTCGTCAGCATGAATCTCGACCGCCATATCGAGGCGCATAAGCAGTTGTTTCTCCATCTGGTGCGCGGCGACGGCGATTCGGCGCAAAAGCACAAGGAATTCTACGATGAATATCTGGCGGTGATGGATCTTGCCGCCGAGTTCTATCTGCAGACCGTCGACGTCGTATTCGTCCGGCACGAGCTGCCAAAGGGGCAGATGACCCATCGCGGCCGGCTCATCGAGCCGGCCAAGATCAAGCGCGTGGCCTTGCTCACGGTGGAAGGCGAGCACGACGATATTTCGGGCGTCGGCCAAACCGAGGCGGCGCACCGGCTGTGCGTCAACATTCCGGCTGATCGGCAAGCGCATTGGCTGCAGCCGGGCGTCGGCCATTACGGCGTATTCAACGGCTCGCGCTTCCGCGCTGAGATCGCGCCGCGAATTTCCGACTTCGTGTTGTCGATGGGGCATGCCAGTCAGGCTTCGCGCGGTAGCGTTGCCAAGCGCCGCCCGCAGAGCGCGGGCGGTGCGGTCCACGCCTGACCACCCATCGGCCAGTGCCCGTTCCGCCGTGATCGTCCTCCCGGCTGCGGAAAACACGCGATTTGCCCGCATAATCCGGCTCTAACCCGCACGAAGCAGTTCGAGATTCGCTCCAACGCTTTGAAAAGTCTGAGTAATCTCGGGGTCGTCGGGCGTGAATCCCGCGCGCCATAATCGGTCACAAGAAGTGGACAGGAGTTCACTGTATCGCGGCCGATAATTAGAAGCTGCATGGCTGGTTTGCCGCTACATCTTGTGGGGGTAACGCTCTTTCATCAAGGGGGCTACGCAACGCGTTGAATATGGCACTATCCCCTCCGGGTTGGGTTCGGGGTATCCGTCATGCCGCAGCGCGCGCTGCTCTATCGCCGTCCGAGTGAGCCTCAGGCGATCGAAATTGTGTTCGATCGGTCGATCTATCTCGTCCGCGTGCGGCGGCATCGGCAGGCGCGGCGCTATACGTTGCGCATTCAATCGGCGACGCGCGAGGTGGTGCTCACGATTCCGCCGCGGGGCACGCTCAAAGAAGCGCGCGAGTTCGCACAAAAGCACGGCGGCTGGATTGCCGCGCGGCTCGACCGGCTGCCGAAGGCAGCCCCGTTCGCCGAAGGCGTCATCGTGCCGCTGCGCGGCACGCCGCATCGCATCACGCATCGGCGCGATGTGCGCGGCACGGTATGGACCGGGGCCGATGCCGACGGTAACCGTCTGCTTTGCGTTACCGGGAACGCGCCGCACATCGACCGCCGCATCAACGATTTCTTGCGCCGCGAAGCCAAGCGCGATCTCGAAGCTGCGAGCCTGCACTATGCCGACATGCTCGGGGTGCGCGTGAAGCGCGTATCCGTGCGCGACCAGTCGAGCCGCTGGGGCTCCTGCTCGACAAGCGGCGTGCTGTCGTTTTCCTGGCGGCTCATCCTGGCGCCGAGCGCCGTGCTCAAATACCTCGCCGCGCACGAAGTTGCGCATCTTGTTGAGATGAACCATTCGGCGCGATTTTGGCGGCTGGTGCAGCGGCTGTGCCCGGATCACGAACGCGCCAAGATTTGGCTGGATGTGCACGGCACTGATCTGCACCGCTACGGCCTGCCCGACACGAGTCGCGAATTCGGCTGACAGTATTTCCGGCTTCTGATCTGAATTCCACTTGCGCAGAACATGTTCCAGCACCATCGGCTTTTTGGCCGCCGGCGCGGAACTTGTTGGACGCGCGATGTTGGAACTGTTGTTGCAAGTCGGGCGCTTTGACGCACCTACCTGATAACACTAATGCGTGATCCGCATTGCATCTGCGGACCATGCTCTTATTTTTGCAATATTAGGCCGGCCGGGCGGCTCCCCCATCCCCCGACACCCCGCCGTCCGGCTAATAAGCCTAAGTTGAGGCAACGACTCCAAGAACCCCAAGCGCGTATCTTGCTTGGGGTTCTTTTTTATGGCGGTTCTGTGAGAGTGGCCGAAGCTGTTGATTAGGGTCAATTTTTCACCAGATCGCCAAGCAGGCTGGCGGCCACGCTGAGCTTGGACAGCGTGAGCCCCGAGCCGGTGATCTCGGTGATCGCCATGCGGATGCGCTCGACTTCGCTTCTTCGCGGCGCGACCCACGCCTCGACGGCGTCGGCGCCTGCCGCGTCGTTGCCGACCATCGCGGCGGTGAGCCGCCGCTCGGCGTCGCCGATGGCATCCCGCGCGCGATCGAGCGCCAGCCGGTCGAAGTAGTCGGCGATCGGAATGCCGGTCGCGGCGTTGGCGATGCGGTCGAGATGGAAGAACGCGCTGGCGGCAAAATAAGTCGCCGCGACTTCGCCTATTGGCCGGCCGGCACGGTCGGCAACCAGCACGATATCGGTGGCGGCCGCGAGCGCGCCGAAATCGGCAATGCGGCCGGCGAGCATGTCGGGAACGCCAACACTCATCAGCTCCTTCCGCCGCGTCGCGCGCACGCGCAATCCATCCTCCGAAAGTGCGCGATCGAGGCAGGCCGCGACGCCAGCGATGCCATCGCGGTAATGGCCGACGATGCCTGCCAGGCCTTTCGACATATCGACATTGCGCAGGAACCAGATGATGCGGTCGAGCAGAAGATCCTGCACCGCGGCATAAAGATCGAGCTGCACTTTTCCCGGGATGCGGTTGTCGAGCTCGTCGATGGCGGTATTCAGTGCGGTCATCCCATAGCTGTCGCGGACGGCGGCGAAGGCCAGCGCGATCGCTGCCGGCGCGGCGCCGGTCTGGTCGGCAATGCGCACAATCAACGACGGGCCGCCGCGATTGATCATCGAGTTGCCGAGCTGCGTGGCAATGATTTCGCGGCGCAGCCGATGGTGTTCGAGCGCGTCGGGGAAACGTTCGGCAATCGGGGGCGGGAAATAGCGGCCCATCTCGCGGGCGAGATACGGATCGTCCGGCACCGACGATTCCAGAAGATCATCGTAAAGCGACAGCTTGGCGTAGGCGAGCAGCACCGAAAGCTCAGGCCGCGTGAACGGCTGTGCGCGGCGGCGCCGCTCGGTCAGCGCCATGTCGTCGGGCAGATATTCGACGGAGCGGTCGAGCAGCCCGCGCGCCTCCAATGTCTGAATGAGCCGCTGCAGAAAACCGAAATCCTCCATGCCGCGCCGCTCGGCGAGCGAAAGCGCGAGCGGCTGCAGATAATTGTTGCGCAGCACCAGGGCGGCGACCTCGTCGGTCATCTCCGCCAGGAGCGCATTGCGCGCCGCCATGGCGATGCGGCCGTCGCGCAGCGGAATGGACAGCGCGATCTTGATGTTGACCTCCATATCGGAGGTGTTCACGCCGGCCGAATTATCGATGGCGTCGGTGTTGAGCCTGATGCCGCGGAACGCGGCCTCGATGCGCCCACGCTGCGTCATGCCCAGATTGGCGCCTTCGCCGATCACCTTGCTGCGCAAATCCGTGGCCGCGACGCGCACGGCGTCGTTGGCGCGGTCGCCGACCGATTCGTCGCTTTCGGCGGCGGCGCGCACATAGGTGCCGATGCCGCCGAAGAAGACGAGATCGACCGGGGCCTTGAGGATGGCGCGAATAAGCTCGGCCGGAGTGAGGCGCTCGCGGACGCCGAACAATGTCTGCGCCTGCGGCGACAAGCGAATTTCCTTGGCGGTGCGCGGAAAGACGCCGCCGCCTGCGGAGATCAAGGTCTTGTCGAAATCCTGCCAGCTCGAACGCGGCAGTGCGAACAAGCGCGCCCGCTCGGCAAAGGTGCGTTCGGGATCGGGATCCGGATCGATGAAAATATCCCGATGATCGAAGGCGGCGAGAAGCTTCATCGTCTTTTCGCGCAACATGCCGTTGCCGAATATATCGCCCGACATGTCGCCGACACCGACCGTCGTAAACGGCGTGGTGTGGATGTTGACGTCCATCTCGCGGAAATGGCGCTTCACCGATTCCCAGGCGCCGCGCGCGGTGATGCCGATTTTCTTGTGGTCGTAGCCGGCCGAGCCGCCGGAGGCGAATGCGTCGCCGAGCCAATAATCGTGGGCAATGGCGATGTCGTTGGCGATATCGGAGAAGGTCGCCGTGCCCTTGTCGGCAGCGACCACCAGATAAGGATCATCGCCTTCGTGGCGGACCACATCCGTGGGCGGAACCACGCCCCGCGTGCCGGTCCCGATATTGTCGGTGATGTCGAGCAGTGTGGAGATGAACATTTTGTAGGTGGCGATGCCTTCGGCCTGGATCGCCTCGCGCGATCCGCCGACCGGCAGGTATTTCGGTACGAAGCCGCCCTTGGCGCCGACCGGCACGATCACCGCGTTCTTGACGTTCTGGGCTTTGACCAGGCCGAGAATCTCGGTGCGGAAATCCTGCGGCCGATCCGACCAGCGAATGCCGCCGCGCGCCACTTTGCCGAAGCGCAGATGTACGGCCTCGAGCCGCGGCGAATAGACGAAGATTTCGTAGAGCGGCCGCGGCAGCGGCATGCCGTCGACCTTGCGGCTGGCAAA
>JASHVN010000553.1 GCA_030044555.1 Xanthobacteraceae bacterium
ATTTAGCAGATGAATGGTGACGCGCGCCGTTCCGACCCGGCCCGGCTCGATGATCACGTCGGCCATGCCGTGTTCGGAATGAATGTGTTGAAAGCTCGCGTCGGGGGGAACGGACTCTTCGACCTCGTGATGATGAGCGGCATGGCTTGCCGGCGGCAGCGTTCCCAACACGGCGACGATGCCTATCACCCCCGCGCCGAACAATGCTTCAATCGCCGCGTTGCGGCGCAAGCCCCACCGCGCCCGTTGCGCAGCCGCGCCGTCGGCGTTTTGGACGAGCCTCGGCGTCAGCTGCGACCAGTTGAAGGCCGCAACGCCGACCATGACGAGAAAGAGTGCAAGCTTGATCAGCAGCAGACGGCCGTACGCGGATTCAGTCAGCGCAGGAACGCTGCCGACGAGATACCAGGTGTTGACGCTGCCGGTGAGCAGGAGCGTTGCGACACTCACGATGCCGAGCGTCGAAAAGCGAGAGGTTGCCGTGCGGGCAATGGCGAGCCCATCCGCATCGTCCCCGCTCGTCGAAAGCAATATTGTCAGCGGCACCAGCGTTCCAACCCAGGCTGCAGCCGCGATCAGATGCAAAAAATCGGCGGCCGGATGAATGATGCCTTCGAGGCCCTGGGCTCCATTGGCGTGACCTGCCCAGGCGAGCGACCCGGTGAGGCAGGCAGCGGCAATAACCACGGCCGCCTGAAGCCAAAACGACTTGGTGCCCGAAGCCGACAGGAGTGGAATGCACAATGCTGCGAGGATGCAGCCACAGACGAAGCGCGCAAGCCAATCGTTGCCAAAGTCGGTCTGCGACAGCACCGTCCACAGCACGTCCTGTGAATACACCTGCGCCAGCGGTTGCCCGCTCATCGACGCTGCGGTGAAAAGCAGCCAAGTGGCGCCGGACAGCAGGCACAAGGCGAGACTGATCCAGACGATCCAAGAAAGCCGGCGCCGCAAGGAAGCGGCCACCGGTACTTCCTTGGGTGCTTTACGGAATGCCGGTTCGGCGATGAAGACGACAAAGAACACGATGCCGGCGACCATAAGGGTCGCGGCAAAATGGACGCCGCGCGCGTAATACGGCAAGTCGCTCATATCGTGCTCACATCGCGCGGCGCGCCTTCTTTTTCCATGGGGGCCACGGCCGGATGCGGCGCTAAAAAGGGCTTAGCGGCCGCCCACGTGGAAAGCGTAACTGCCCTGCGTGGTGTGCGTGTCGACCGAGAGCGCGTGCCAGTGCACATGATAAGCGCCCGGGCCCGCCGCCTTGATGCCGACGCGCATCGTGTTGCCGCTGATCTGCGGCTTACCCTGATCAATGCGTGCGCCGCTGGGCCCTGTCACCTGCACATTGCTGAACGCCGGCTCGAGATTTTGCGTGAACCACAGCGTGAGCTCGCTGGGCGCCGTTGGTACCGTGCTGCCGACCAGCGGGCTGGCGTGGTCGAGGAAAGCGTGAGCTTGCGCGCCGGTTGCTCCGAACGCGAGGGATAAGAGCGCGAGGACGGCGATGAATGTTCGCATGGGATGTTCCTTTTCAGAAGGTCAGTTTGCGGGGTTGCGCCCCGGTGCCGCCGAGCAGTGGCTGTCCGACCGTGTTTGGGAAAATGTCGTCGAGATAGAGATGGAGTTGGGCGAGGAAGCCAACGTTGGTGCCGCTTTCGTGGTTCACCGGTATCAGCGCTTCCAGCCCGACTTGGTAATAGGTGCCGACCCAGATTACCCCGGGATTGACGGTGCCGATGGTAGCTTCGCTATTGCCGAAATTGTTGGCGACCGGGGTCGATAGTTGCGCTTCGACAATTGGGATCAGATGGTTGATGAAGTCGGGAAGCCCAAGATCCTGGATCTGCGATTTCAGATACGGCATGCTGTATTGCAGCGACGCACCGTAGGTGAGCATCTGCGGAATGAAAGCGTTCTGTACCGGATCGTAGGATTCGGTCGGTATCTGATAGCCGACCTGTCCGGTGACCGCGAACGCCCGCAGCCAGCCGGCATCCTCGGGCAAGTCGCCGAAGCCCTTGCCGAAATAGTAAGTCGGCGTGAGCAGGCTGTAGCGGGTCCCGATTCCGGAATCGACGGCGCCGGTGCCGCCCCAGTCGACGATGAGGCCGAGCAGCATCGCCAGCTCATGGTCGTCGTTTTTCATCAGTTGATATTGGAAGGTCGTTTCCAGGTCGGAGAAGCCGGCCAGCTTGAATCCGCCCGGCTGGTTGATCTGCGACCAGGTATCTCCGATCGAAACGCCGAAATCTTCGGTGATGCGTTTTGAGATCTCGGCCGAGGCGTCCCATTCGTTGGCCGGGGGAACGTCGCCGGTTTGAAGCCAGTCGACCGTGGGCAGCGACAGTTCGTCGGCCACGCACGGATCGTCGATGGCGAGCGTGGCCGGAAAGAACCGCGCGCCGACGAAGCAGTGGGCGTAGGCATTGGATAGGAACAGGGGTGACAGCAGGAGCGCAAACGCGAACGCACGCGAGCGCAATGAATTGCGGAACATGAACATCCTCCGTGGCGGCGTGACAAAGAATCGGGCCGCCGCGCGTGCGGCGGCCGTCACTCACACGGCGATTGGAGGCGCTCGCGATCGATGCGATTTGGTCTGCGGACTGGACGGACGATCGGGAATGACCGGCAGCGCCAAGAGCTGCCCGGGCGATCGTTCCAGCGCGATGGCTGTTGTCGGCGGCGGTGGAACGGCCGCCAACAGCGTCAAACATCCGATGCAGCAGGAAGTGCTGCAGTCTCCGTGATCGCTCCCGGGCGCCGTTTGCCCGAGCTGCGTCCGCTGACAGATGACGATATCCGAAGCGGTGGCGTCCGCCACCGCGGCGCGAACGGCGCTAAAACTTGCGACCAGGCTCGACAACGCGATCGCATAAGCCCCCGCCAGCGCGATCGCGCGCTGCAGCAGCGGCCTTTTGGCGAAACGCTTGTGCACGAAGCGAGCCTTCAGTTAGGACGACTCCGCAAAATAAGAACATGATAAGCGCAAAAAAATTCCTTGACCAGCAGGAACGCTGGTCTTCACCGGCCGCCGTCATTTTCCCGGCGACCGAAGCGCCTGTCTTTGCTAGCCTTGGGGCCGACAGGTTGGATGACGATGGCCACCATGATGAGCATTCCGAAAAGTGGCGCGGTGCGACAGCCCAACGATCTCGAGTCCTACTGGCTGCCGTTCACGCCGAACCGCGCGTTCAAGCGGGCACCGCGGCTGATCGCGCGCGCCAAGGACATGCATTATTTCACCCCGGAAGGCCGGGCCGTACTCGACGGGACCGCCGGCCTGTGGTGCAGCAATGCCGGCCACAATCGCGATCCGATCGTCGCCGCCATCAAGCAGCAGGCGGAGGAACTCGACTACGCGCCCGCCTTCCAGTTCGCCCACGCCAAAAGTTTCGAACTGGCAAGCCGCGTCGCGGCTTTGGCGCCAGCCGACCTCGATCGGGTATTTTTCTGCAATTCCGGCTCGGAGGCGGTGGACACCGCGCTCAAGATCGCGCTCGCCTATCACAACGTGCGCGGGGAGGGCGCGCGCACCCGGCTGATCGGGCGCGAGCGCGGCTATCATGGCGTCGGTTTCGGCGGCATCTCGGTCGGCGGCATCGTCAATAACCGCAAGTTCTTCGGCACGCTGCTGACCGGCGTCGACCATTTGCCGGCGACCTATAGCCGCGAGCATCAAGCCTTCACCAAGGGCGAGCCGGAATGGGGCGCCCATCTCGCCGATGAGCTGCAGCGCATCGTGACCCTGCATGATGCCTCGACAATTGCGGCGGTGATCGTCGAGCCGATGGCAGGCTCGACCGGCGTTTTGCCGGCGCCCAAAGGCTACCTCGAGCGGCTGCGCGCCATTTGCGACCGCCACGGCATTCTCCTGATCTTCGACGAGGTGATTACCGGCTTTGGACGGCTTGGCTACGCGTTTGCCGCCGAACGCTATGGGGTCATTCCCGATCTCGTTACCTTCGCCAAGGGCGTGACATCGGGCAGCGTGCCGATGGGCGGGGTGATCGCGCGCCAGCCCATCTACGACGCATTCATGCGCGGACCCGAACAGACGATCGAGCTGTTCCACGGCTATACCTATTCGGCGCACCCGCTCGCCTGCGCCGCCGGCCTCGCCACGCTCGATCTCTACCGCGACGAAGGGCTGTTCGAGCGGGCGCGCGCGCTGGAGCCGCTGTTCGCCGATGCGGCGATGGCGCTGAAAAATCTCCCGGGCGTGCTCGATATTCGCACCGTGGGGCTCACCGCCGGCATCGATCTCGCGTCGCGGCCCGATGGGGTTGGCGCGCGGGCCTACGAAGCCATGAACCGGGCCTTCCATGACGAGGGTCTGATGGTCCGGACCACCGGCGACACGCTCGCGCTTTGCCCGCCATTGGTCGTCAGTGAGGCGCAGATCGGCGAAATTTTCGACAAGGTGGCGCAGGTGATCCGGGCGGTGGCTTAGTCCCGCCGCCTCCGGCGCCAAGCTTGTTGCGGCATCAAAATCGCCCAGCCGACATGTTCAAGCTCCGAACTGAAGCGGCGCGCCGGCAATGTGAACGGCTCGCCGACGACCGCTCCGGGCGCGATCGCAGCGAACGCCGGCGGCAGATGGTGCAGATCGCCAATGTCCCAGACCAGAACCGCGCCCTTGGTGTGGAGATCGCTCAGATCGATCCACGGCGCGCGGCGCGGCAATCCGTCGATCACCACATGCGGCTGATCTGGAGAATAATGGGCGAGATTGCCGGCAAGCCACATCGAGCCGATCACATAGCGCAGTTTGTTGCCGCCGGTTGCGGCATGAAATCGCTCCGTCAGCGTCGCCGCGAGCTTGTCGCCCGGAAAGAATGCGGCGCGGTAACGGTCGTGGAGGAATGGCAGCACCGTATAATCGGCGATGAAGGCCAGTGCCAAAGCGACGAATACGGCAGCCCAGGCGCCGACGAGGCGGCGAAGCCGCGGCACATCGAGCGTCCTCGGCACGAACAGAACGATCCAGAGACCGAGGAAAAGCCAGAGCGGATAGCCCCACATGGTAATGGCGCCGCGCCCGCTCGCGGCGATCAGCGCCAGCATGGCGGCGGCGGGACCAAAGGCGATGACGGTGACGATGCGTCGATCGTAAGCGTCGGCCGCCCCGCCTGTGCTTTGCGTTGAAAGCGGCGAGCCTGCCGAGCGCGGCCAGATGTACACGGCGGCGATGAACAGCGCCGGCAGCAGAAAGAAGATCTGGCCGGCCGCAAAGAAAGCCGGGTGCAGAAGGTGATCGAACCAGCCGCGCGCCGGCGCCGACCGCGCATCGACGTAGTTGAACGGCACGAAATGGTTGTCGACGAGCCAAACCAGGTGCGGGCTCGAGATAACAAGAGCAAGCGCGATGCCCAGCCAAGGGCCCGCCGTGCGCCAGGTGGCGCGCGCGTTACGATCGAACAGCATGAACGCCGCGTAGGGCGCCGCCAGAACCACCACGAAATATTTCGCCCACAGCGCCCCGCCGAAGGCGAAGCCGAGCAGAAGCCAGTGGCGAAGCTGTCCGCGCCTGATCGCGGCATGAAAGGCGTAGCCGGCGAGCGCCCAGAACGGCAGTTGGATGACGTCATGATTGAACTTCGCCGCCGTGTACTGAAAGTAATGCAGGCCGTCGATGATCAGGATGGCGGCGAGCGCACGGGTCGCGCCGACCAGCGGTCGCGCCGTGGCAAAGACCAGCGCAAAGGCCGCAATAACGACGACCTCCGCCAGCGCGTAATAGGCGACGTCGGCGCCGAATAGCCGGTACATGATCTCGACCAGCCACCAGGGCAGCGGCGGCAGCTTGTCGGAGCCCAGCACCCATTCGCGCCCGTAAGTCAGCGCCTCGATCAGATCGAGCGGCAGATTGGCGTAGAGGATGGCCGGCAGCGCAGTCCAGACCGCAAAATGAACGATCAGAAAGACGCCGAAAGCGGATTTCGGCCGCTGAGCGATCCAGGCGATCAGTCGCGCCTTCGGCTCGGCGGCAGCAGCAGGCGCAGAAACGAGCGCGGAGCCGGATGCTTCAGGCATCAAAGCACCGATCGCCGCCGCTTTGCGATATTTTGCGCATCCTCAGACCTGCCTTATAGAATCACCGCACGGCCTTGGCTACGATCGGGCAGGGATCGACCGCCGCCCCGGGTCTTGGCGCTGCCTCTTGGCGCATATGGACACTGGCCTTTAGACGCTAGAAAGTGTCGATAGGGCGAATCGACACGGCGCGCGTCGTTTGGGGCAGGCCCGACGGGGTTCGGCATGGTGCGCATCAGCGCGATCTTCATTGCCGTCTGCATGGTGCTTATTGCCGTTTCCAGCGGCTTCGCGGCTTATCTTCGCTTCGGCTTGACCGCAGCCGAGGCGGTCCTGGTGGGGCTCGCGGTGCTCACCGCTCTTGCGGTCTACAACGCCATATCGGCGCGTTTGCGCGATCGCGCCGAAGCGAGCGCGCAAATTTCCACTCTGGCCCGCAATTCGGGCGATTTGGCGCGCCAGCTCGCCGAATTCGGTCTCCGTCTGAACGCGATGGACAAAAAGGTCGAGCAGGCGCTCGATCGGTCGCTGGCGAGTGCGCAGCCGCTCGCTGCCGAACTCGAGGAACTCTCGACGCTGGTGAAGCAGCTCGCGGATTCGGTTGCAGCCCACGATATGGCGCTCAAGGCCGGAGCCGTCAAAAGCCGCAACGAGCCGGCCGTCATGGCGGCGAGCGCGCGGGAAAACCTGTCCGCGTCGTCCGCACTCGCGGCCGAGCACGAATTTCCAGGTGCCGCGGCCGCTCCGTCTGCACCATCCGCCGCGGCCGCTGTCGCTACGACAAGCGCGCCGGCGGTCCCGAGCGCACCGCTCGTTCCCGCCCCTCCGGTTGAGTCCACAATTCCTGCCTTCGCCGGTCTTGCCCGCGACGGCATCATTGCGCTGATCCGCAATGCCATCGACGACGGCAAGATCGATCTGTTTCTGCAGCCCATCGTGACGCTGCCGCAGCGCAAGGTGCACTATTACGAAGCGGTATCGCGGCTCAAAGCGGACAACGGCGACCACGTTGCCGCCGGCGATTTTCTCAAATACGCCGAAGCCGGCTCGCTGATGCCGAAGCTCGACCACCTCGCCGTTTTGCGCTGCGTGCAGGT
>JASHVN010000554.1 GCA_030044555.1 Xanthobacteraceae bacterium
AGAAAGCCGACGCGGTAATTGACCGTGACGACGATCGCATCTCCCTGGCGCGCCAATTTGGCGCCATCATAATCGTTGCTCTCACCGGCGACGACGCCGCCGCCGTAAAACCACACCATAACCGGCCGCGCTTCCGCCTTTTCGGCGAAGTTTCTCGGCGCGTACACGTTCAAGTAAAGACAATCCTCGGTAATGCTCGGATGCGCAAATTGACCTGCCTGGTTCTGTACGCAGATGTCGCGAAAATCGATCGTCAAAAGAGTTTCGCTCCATTTCGCGGGAGCTTGTGGCGGCTTCCATCGAAGCTGCCCGACAGGAGGTGCGGCGTAGGGAATTCCCAGGAATTCCGCTACGTCGTGCGTATAAAGCCCCTCGATAGGGCCGTCGGCGATTTGAACTGTGGGACGATCCGCAGGCTCACTCTTCGCGGCCAATGCCGCCACAGTGCCAGACAGCGATGGACCTGCTAAACCGAATACAAGGCTCACCACGCCAAGAAACATCGACATCGTGCGCATGACCATCTCCCCTATCCTTAATGCCGGCCACCCTATTCTTAGCGCATTTCCGGCGACGCAGCGCCCCGCTGATTTTCGCTCGAACGGAATTATTGGGCGCTTCGCTCCTGCAATTCGCCGATCTTCACGGCCTGCGCCCACAGCGCAACATCGGATCTGATGGTGGTCGCGAATTCTGCAGGCGAATTGCCGATGGCGGTGAACCCTGCACGGGAAAGCTGCTCGACGAACTTTGGGTCCTTGGCTGCGCGAACGATTTCAGCGGCAATCTGATCGATGATCTCCTTCGGCGTTCCCGCCGGCGCCACCAGGCCGTTCCAGCTGTCGACATTAAAACCCGGATAGCCGGATTCACTCACGGTCGGCACGTCGGGCGCCTGCGGATCTCTCGCGGCTGTCGATATTGCCAGCATTCGCAAGCTGCCGGATTGAGCCTGGTTGAGCGCCTCAGACAGGTTGGCGAATGTCGAATCGATTTGCCCGCCCATGAGAGCCATGATCACCGGCCCCCCGCCCCTGTAGGGAACATGGACGAGATTGAGGTCAGCGCGTTTGGCGAACAGCATCATGGCTAAATGGCTGATCGTGCCGATACCGCCGGAGCCGAAGGTGACCTTTCCTGGCCGCGCGCGTACATAGGCGACGAATTCGCCCAAGGTCCGGGCAGGGAAGTTCGAATTGACCGTTAGCACCAGCGGACTGCTGCCGACATTGCTGATCGGTGCGAAGTCCTTGATCGGATCGTAGCGGACTTTCTGCAGCGCCGGCGTGACCGCCATCGGCGATGATACCGCCATGAAAAGCGTATAGCCGTCCGGTGCCGCCCGCGCCGCCGCCTCGGCGCCGATGGCACCGCCGCTGCCGCCGCGGTTCTCGACAAAGAAATTCTGGCCGAACGCATTGCTCAGCCGCTGGCAGACAATACGAGCAATCAAATCGCTGTTGCCGCCGGGGGCGAACGCAACGATCACCTTGACCGGACGCTGCGGCCAGGTTTGCGCCCGCACCGCCGGAGCGAGGCTCTGCGCGAGCACGGCACCGGTTGCTATCATAAAGTGACGACGCGTTTGCATGGACCGGTTTCCCCGACGAGCGCTTCATAAATCCGCGGCACAGCGCCCCCTCACGAGAGCGCACGCCCTCACGCGTCAAGCGCCGCCGGCAGCGGCGCCCGTCCGCGGATCATGTCGGACGCCTTCTCTGCCATCATCAGAACACAGGCATTGATGTGCGCGGAGACCAAGTCCGGCATAGCCGAGGCATCGACCACGCGCAGCCGCTCGATGCCACGCACCCGCATTTGCGGATCAAGCACCGTGTCGGGCGTCGTTCCCATCTGACAGGTGCCGCAGGGATGATGCGCGGTAATGACCGTGTTCTTCAGCCATTGATCGATCTCGGCATCGGTTTGCACCCGATCGCCCGGCTTGATTTCGACGCCTCGATAGGGATCGAGCGGCTTCTGGCGCATGATCTCGCGCGCGATCTTGAATCCCTGGCGCAAGGTCGGCAGATCGTTCGGCGCGGTGAAGAAGTTGTAGCAGATGCGCGGCGGCGCGAACGGATCGGCGGAGCCGAGCAGCAGTTCGCCGCGGCTGTCGGGGTGCAAGATAGTGGGCCGGATGCCGATGCCGTCCTGATAGGCCGGGCGAATGACTGGAAACCAGAGATAGGGCGTAAACGACGCGCCACGAAACATGAACTCGATGTCGGGCACCGCCAGTTCAGGCCGCGTCTTGACGAAGGCATGCAGCCCGCTCGGGATCACCGTGCCCGGTCCGGTCCCGAACACGTAGGCGCGGACCATGTTCACGGCCATGCGGTCGAAGCGCATTTCGCGATGAAACCAACCCGGGCTCTTGCGCGTGTAGCCCATATACGAGCCGAGGTGATCCTGAAGATTTTTGCCGACCGGCAGATCGTTGATCACATCGATGCCGTGCTCGCGCAAATGCGCCGCCGGTCCGATGCCGGAGAGCATCAGAAGCTGCGGTGAATTGAAGGTGCCGGCCGAAACAATGACCTCGCTGGCCGCATGAGCGCGAACGGCATCGCCGCTCGTCCTGACGTATTCGACGCCGGCGGCGCGCGTGCCTTGCATGAGGAGGCGCGTGGCGTGCGCACCGGTCACGACGGTCAGGTTGGCGCGCTTGCGCACCGGCCGCAGATAGGCGCGGGCGGACGATGAGCGGCGGCCATCGCGCACGCTGTACTGGCCGCGGCCAAAGCCTTCCTGGGTTTTGCCGTTGTAATCCGGATTCGCCGGAATGCCCGCGGCTTTGCCGGCCTCGACCCAGGCGGGGAAAAGCGGGTCGGTGGTCTTGGAAAATTCAACACCGAGCGGGCCGGTGCCGCCGCGCCACGAATTCTCCCCGCCTTCGAACGTTTCCGAGCGCCTGAAGTAGGGCAGCACATCGGCATAGGACCAGCCGCGTGCCCCTTTTTGCGCCCACCGATCGTAGTCGCCGCGGTTGCCGCGCGTGAATGTCATCACGTTGACCGATGACGATCCGCCCAGCACTTTGCCGCGCATCGCATCGATGCGGCGGTTGTTAAGATTGGGCTCCGGTTCGGTCTCGTAGCCCCAGTCGTACAGCTTGTGTTCGTGCAGCTTGCCGAGCCCGAGCGGGATCGAGATCAGCGGATTGTGGTCGCGCGGCCCGGCTTCGAGCAGCAGCACCGTCGCCGCGCCGTCCTCACTCAAGCGGTTCGCCAGCACACAGCCCGCCGAGCCCGCGCCGACAATGATGTAATCGTAGCCGTTTGCGTTCATGGATGAGTCACTGCTCGCCAAGGTACGGGGGTTCAGATCGATATGGCTTGAGAGGCGCGCGGCGATGTATTGAACAAACGGCGCGCGCCGGCGGTGTTATTTGAACCGTCTGCTAATTGCTTTTCAGCCGTTGTGCAGTCGCAGCCGCAACGGAGGGCCGTCCGGTGCGCTGCGCATCTTCGCGCAGCACGTGGACATAGTCCGCCGTGGTCACGTCCTCGTAGCGCGATGGATTGCCGGATCCCTGGCAGGTCGGAATACAGCGCACGACGGTGTTGGCATCCGGATACACGAAGAGGGCCGCTGAGATGCGCGGGTCGTTGCCGACGTGAAGCGCCCGGTGCAGTGTCGATTTGTACAGATCGTTGGTCCAGCGCTCCAACAGATTTCCGACATTGACCACGAACGTTCCATCCCGGGGAGCCACATCGATCCATTCTCCGGCCGAATTGCGCGCCTGCAGGCCGCCGCTGGAATCCTGCAGCAACACCGTAAAGGCCGTGTAATCGGCGTGCGGCGAAAAACTCCACTGCGTCGCCTGAAGCTTGGCGGGATCGACTGGCGGATAGAAATTGAACGTCAACGTCATGTCCGGCCGGCCATAGAGCGGATCGAAAAAATCCTCGGGCAAATGGAGGCTGAGGGCGAAGGCATGGTTGAGCGCCGCAGTCACGTTCTCGAGACGCGCGACATAGTCCTTCAGGATAGGCTCGAACGCCGGTAGCGCTTCTCCCGTCGGCCACTGCGTTCTGCCGACCCGCGAATCGGATCGGGCCTGCTCGCCGGCTTTGAGCTCGCGGGTCAACGAGAAGCGTTCCTTGATGTCGACGACTTTGTCGCGGTTTTTGTCCGGATCGATTCCGCCGGTGCGGACAAACCCCGGCATGTCGACGTTCTGCGACAGCACCGTCATCTTTTCCGCAAGCGGCAACGCGAAGAATTTTCGTCCCTGAGTCAGCACGGCGTCGAGTTCGGCCACCGTGAAACCGTGGCCGGTCACGTAGAAAAAACCGATATCGATGCACGCGGAGCGAATCGCACGGGCGACGTGCATGCGATCTTCGAGCGCGCTCTCCCGCATGAATGCGCCAAGATCGATAACCGGCAGATTTGAGACGGCCACGCGCTGCGGATTTCCCGAGAGCGCGCGATTGTCGAAATCGGTGTAAGCGCCACCTTGCTCGGCTTGAACAGCTTCGACCATGCGTCTTCTCCCCTTATTACGGCCGTGCTCATCGAAACGACCGGTGTTCGGCCGCACCAGATTTTGTGCGCATTGCGCGCGTTCTCGTTGCCGCCGTTCAATTTTAAGAGTGGCGGAGCAATTCGTGTCAAGGAGACCTGATTGCGCAGCGCGCATCGCTGGCGCAGTGCGGTCGAAAGCAGTGAAGACGAGCGCCAAGCCTGCCCTTCCCTCAACTTGACGGCAACGGCGGCATTGCCGGTCCGGGCATCGGCGGGCTCGGCGGCAGGCCGCGCATCTCTATCGTGTTCTTGAACTCGATGAGGCGGGCCAGCATGTCTGGCGCCGTTTGTTTATCGGGATGCAGGTCCCAGTATTCCATTCGCGGCAAGAGCTCCCGCAGCTGCTGCGCGCTCGACGTCGAATGCGAGGCGTCGTCGCCGGGCCAAATCGAAGCGGCAATATCGATCGTCATTATTTCTTCGGGCGGCGGACCCGACACAAAGGTATCCGGAAACATCACATCGCGGCTTTGCCTAACCAGCCGCAGATAAGCGTCCAAATCTTGTTTGACGAAGCGCTCGGCAAATCCGGAATCATTGGTGATCGTCGTCGCCCAAGGCCCGGCTTCGGGGTCGCGCATGAAGTTCAGTCCCTTCGCCCGGGCGCGTACGGCGTCGAGACCATGCTGGCGCGCGTAGGCGATATGCCGGTTGAAAAACGCATGCATGCGATTCTTCCAGCGATGGCCGCCGACCGGCTGCGCCAGAATGAGCGCAGTGCACGCTTCGGGATAGAGGCTGGCGAATTGCGTCGCTACGGCGACACCCATGCAGACGCCGAGGACGAACGACCGCTCGATCGATAAATGTTCGAGCAAAAGCTTGGCGTGTTGAGCGAACACCTTCCAGGTCAGCAGTTCGAGCCGCCCGCCGGATTGGCCGGCCTCCCTGCGGTCGTAGGCGATCACCGTGAAGTATTTCGACAGCGCCTCGACGGCATTTATCTCGTCCCACTTGCCGTGCTTCCAGCTTTGCAGGGTGGAATCGAAGGCGCGCGGCGCCATCATCAGGAGAGGCGGCCCCGAGCCTTGCTTGACGTAGTGTGTCTTGATTCCGTCGAGTGTGGCGAACGGCATGGTCAGGATCCTTCCGGCACGGGAACGAGTTTCTGCAGCGTCGTCAGCCCGGTTTCTGATTGTCCCTTCGTCTTCTTGCCAGAGACAGCATACGATAATTCGGCGACGTAGATGGCGCCGGTAGAATCCACCGCGATGCCGTGGGGGGCGATGAACGGACTCGGCTCGCTCTCACCGCCGAAATCGCCGAGACGCGCGGCCAGCCGGCCGTCTTTTTCCAGGATGCTGACGCGCGGTCCGAGATGCGGCCAATTGCGGTTAGAGAATTCCTGTCCGGGCGCGAGTTCGGCCACAAAAAATCGGCCGCAGCAAAGGCACAACCCGCAGGGACGGTACAGGTTATGCCATTCGGTTTCATACTTGCCGTTGCCGTCGAACACCTGGATGCGATGATTTTCCCGGTCGGCGACATAGATCCAGCCGTCGCCATCGCAAACGATATTGTGCACGATGTTGAATTCACCGGGCCCGGTGCCCGGCCTGCCCCATGACGAGAGCAGTTTGCCGTCCGGGCTATAGCGATGCACGCGCGCATTGCCGTAACCGTCGGACACATAGATATCGCCGTTCGGCGCAAGTGCGGTGTGGGTGCAGCGATGAAACGGGAGCCCGCTCATGAACGGCGCCGGCGGACGCGACGTGCCGAGCTTGAGAAGCAGTTTGCCGTCCAGCGTATATTTGCGGACGGTGTGGTTGCCATCGTCGGTCAGGTAGATGCTGTCATCCGGTCCCATATGCACGCCGTGCGGCCGCACGAATTCACCCTCCCCCCAAGAGCGCAGAAACTTGCCCTCGCGATCGAACACCGTGACCGGATGCGCGCTGCGCGAGAATACATAAACCTGATCGCGGCGGTCGACGCCGACCGCGGCGACGTCGCCGAATTGCCAGCCGTCGGGAAGCTCGCCCCAATTGCGTCCGCCCGCAGCGAGCCGGTAACGAAACCCCGCCTCGCCCAGGATCGTCACGGCGCGCAACTGCGTACGAAATTGGCACGCTCGGCCGCCGCGGTCATGAGCAGGCCGACATCGTTGCCGCACAGCACCATGCGCATGCCAAGGCCGACATATTTCTTGATGAGGTCCGGCTGATAGACGCCGCCGAAGCCGGCAAACTTGCCGGCGGCCCACGCCGCTTTAGCGACGCGATCGACTGCCGCTGCAATCTTGTCGTGGCCGAGCTGCCCTGGAATGCCCATGTCGACACTGAGATCGTTGAGCCCCATCGTCAGGACATCGACGCCGGGCACCGCGGCGATGGCGTCCGCATTCTCCACTGCTTTGGCAGTTTCCAGCGTGGCCATGATCATGGTCGCCGCGTCGATTGCTGGCAATGCCTCCTTGGCCGAGCCACCGCGAAAGCCAAGCTGCGGATAGCTTCCCCCTGCCGAGCGATGGCCAAGCGGCGGGAAACGTAGCGCGCGCACTGCGGCCTGGGCGTCCTCTGCGGTCTCAACGTGAGACACAAATACGCCGAGCGCGCCGCCGTCGAGACACCGCGCCGCCAATACCATTTCGCCTTCCGGCACCCGCACGATCGGAACGATGCCGGCATCGAGCGCCGCCACCGAAATGGTGAACGCCGTCTCGACCGAGCTTGGACCGTGTTCGAGATCGATGAACAGCCAGTCAAAACCAGCCGATTTCATCATGCGCGCGATTTCCCCGGTGCGCAGTCCGCGAACGCCGACGCCGAGCGAAAGCTTGCCGGCCGCAAGCGCATCACGCACCGGATTCGCGATTACGGTCACGGGGCAGCCGCCTTGGCGTCTGTCTGTGCCTGCGCTCGGGGAGCCTCCGCACGCATCTTTGCGCGCAGCACCTCGGTCGCCTTGTGGTCGACTTGCGCATCTTCGGTAATCACGACGCCATAATCGTCATGGGCGCCCCGCCGGGAGATGTAGCGGTTGAGGACATCGAGCAGAACGCGCTCAGGATCACGGTCGAGAGGATCACCCCAGCCGCCGCCGCCGGTCGTCTGCGCGCGGATCACCGTGCCCTTGGTCACCGGCAGACGGTAGATCGGCGTTTGCTTCCAGTCGGCGTCTTCAGGCGCCCTCACCCAGTTCGTGCCGCCACGGCCGAGCTGGCCACCCCACAGGCCCCACGGCGGATAGGTGTTGCGGCGATGGGGCGGCAGGCCCCAGCGCCCCTCTTCCAGCGCCCTGACTTGCAAACGCAAGCCAAGTCCGCCGCGGAATTTTCCAGGACCGCCCGTATCGGGCAGAAGCTCGCGGGCTTCGACGATCACCGGGCATTTTTGCTCGATGCTCTCGATCGGCGCGTTGCGCACGTCGCCCTGACAGACGGTGACCGATCCGGACGGCCCGTCCTGGGTCGGCCGGCCGCCCCAGCCGCCGCCGTCGATGGTTTGCAGCACGAAGCTTCTGCCACGCCGCGGATCGTAGCCGGTGAACGAGCGGCCGATCATCATGTAACCGAAGTGCCCCGCGGGAATGCGATCCGGTATGGCGGGCGCCAGCGCCTTGAAAACCGCGTCGGCCGATCCCGGAATCGGGCTCGCCCAATCGGCCATCGCCGCGGGGTATTTCGCCATCATGACGCAGCCTTCCGGCACGATGGCTTTGAGCGCGCGGAAAGAGCCTTCGTTGGCAGGCTCCAGCGGCGTCGTCAGTCCCTTGTAGGCGATGTAGGCGGCGGCCAGTGTGCGCGAATTGTTGTTGCCCGACGTCTGCGGCGAGGTGCCGGTGAAATCGATCGTCATGTCGCTGCCGGACACAGTGACCTTGACGTGGATGTGGACCAGCGGCTCCCTGGCGCCCGGCGCGTCGACGTAATTGTCGGCCTCATAGACACCGTCCGGAATGGTTTCGACGACCGCGCGGCACTTGCGCTCGGTTTCCGAGTAGATGACCTCGAGTGCGGCGTTGATGGTCTCGACGCCGTAGCGCTTGTAGACCTCCTCAAGCCGCCGCTCGGCCAGGCGGCACGCCGCGATCTGCGAGCGCAGATCGCCCATCGCCGCTTGCGGAAAACGGATGTTGTCGGCGATCATCTGCAGGAGCTTGTTGTCCGGCTTGCCAGCTTCGTAAATCTTGAGCTGATTCATCTGCAGACCTTCGGACCAAGGATCGGTCGAGCCGAGCGCGCCGAAGCCCGTCGAGAGTCCCCCTATGTCGACCCAGTGCGCCCGCACCGCGGGGAATGCGGTCAGCTTCCCCTCGAAGAAGAAAGGCGTGTAGATGACGATGTTGTTGAGGTGCTGACCGGCCACAGCCTGATGGTTGGTGATCAGCACGTCGCCCGGCGCGAACCCGTCGAGGCCATAGCGTTCGATGCCGTCCTTGATCACCACGCCCATGTCGGCGATGAAGTGCGAGACGCCGCCGATATTCTGCGAGATCAGCGTGCCATTGGTGTCGAGCAGCGTGCAACTGTAGTCGCACACCTCGTAGATCATCATGTTGTACGAGGTGCGCTGCAGGTCATAGGACATTTCATTGGAAATGGCCGGGAAAGCGTTCCGGATCACCTCGAGCGTGACCGGGTCGAGGCGCTTGCGCATGTCGGCGCTGATCGGGCTTTGGATGTTCACTGCAGCGCTCCCACCTGAATGATGATTTCCCCGGTCCCGGCAATCTTGGCGCGGTCGCCTGCGAACAGCACCGTCGTCGAACCGTATTCCTCGATCAGCGCCGGCCCTGCGATCTCGGCGCCGGCCGCGAGCGCATCGCGCGCATAGACCGGGCAATCTTCAAACCGGTCGGCGCTGGTCAGGCAGACTTTGCGGATGGCACGCGGTTTGGGCTCCGCCCCCGCCGCAAGCACCGGCATCTTCAGCTTCTGCCGGATGCCGCGTGCGGCCAGCCGCACATTGACCATTTCCAGAGCTTCGTTGGGCGCCGCATGACCGAAGCTGCGGTCATGGATGGAATCGAAGCGGTCTCTGATCGTCTTCAGCGCGCCGCTTGCGATCTCTTCTTCGGAGACCGGCACCTTGATGGCGAATTCCTGGCCCTCGTAGCGGAGATCGAGATAGCGTTGGAACGTCATCGCGTCGTCGGCAACGCGCTCCCCTCTCAGCATCCGCTCGGCTTCGCCGAGCATTTCGGCGAAAATCTTTTTCAGCTCGCCGAAATCGAGCTTGTTCAGCGCTGACAGATGGGTCCGCACGTAATCGTGGCGGATGTCGCTCATCAGCATGCCGAAGGCAGAGAAGTGCGACGGCAGCACCGGAATGATGACGGTCGGAATGTGGAGCTGGCGCGCAATCGGCACCGCATGAATTGGCCCGGCGCCGCCCATGCCGACCATGACAAAGTCGCGCGGATCGAAGCCACGTTCCACCGACACGCCGCGCACCGCGAGCGACATTTTCGCCACGGCGATTTCGACGATGGAGAGCGCCGTGGTTACGGCATCGAGTCCCAGCGGCTTGCCCAGATCGGCCGTGGCAGCGATCGCGGCTTCGCGGTCCAATGCCATTTCGCCGCCGAGAAAGCTCTCGACCCCGATGCGCCCGAGGATGACGTTCGCGTCGGTCACCGTCGGCTTTGTTCCGCCGCGGCGGTAACAGATCGGTCCAGGCGCCGCGCCTGCGCTTTGTGGACCGACCTTGAGGGCGCCCACCTCATCGATCCAGGCGATGCTGCCGCCACCCGTGCCGACTTCAACAATGTCGACCACGGGCATCATGGCCGGATGGCCGTCGGCATAGCCGCCGATATAGTAGCCTTCGGCGACCGCGGGTTCGCGGCCATGCACCAGGCTCGTCTTGGCCGTGGTGCCGCCCATGTCGAAGGCGATCGAATTTTCGTATCCCAAATTGGCGCTGATCTCGGCCGAGGCAATGACGCCGCCGACCGGACCGGATTCCATCATCGCCACCGGAACGCGTTTGGCCGTGTCGGCGGACATCAGCCCGCCGTTCGACTGCATGATCAGGAGGCGGCCGCCGAAGCCGTCATGCTCCAACAGGTTTTCCAGGTTGGAAACGTATTTGCTGGTGCGCGGCCCGATATAGGCGTTCAGCGTGGTCGTCGAAATACGCTCATATTCTCCGGACTTTCGCACAATCTCGTGCGACATGGTGATGAATTTCACCGGATCGAGTTCGCGCAGGATGTCACGCATCCGCATCTCGTCGGACGGGTCCTGATATGAATGCAGAAAGCAGATGGCGATGGCCTCGACGTTCTTCGCCAGCACTTGTTTCGCCACGTCGCGTGCCTGAGCTTCATCAAACGGCACTAGCGCCTCGCCCCAGGCAGTGGTTCGCTGGTTGACCTCGAAAGTCAGGTGCGGCGGGGCCAGCGGTTCGGCGCGCTGAAACAAAATATTGTACGATTCCGGCCGATTGCCGCGGGCGATCTGATAGACGTCGCGGGTGCCGCGCGTCACGATCAGTGCGGTCCGCGCTCCGGTACGCTCGATCGCGGTATTAATGGCGACCGTCGAGCCGTGAACGAAACTTTCGACCTGTTTCAGGTTGAGCGTCGCCTTGTGCACGCCGTCAAGAACGCCCGTGGCAAAATCGGGAGGCGTCGAGAGGCATTTTGCCTGATGGATACGACCTGTCTCAGCGTCGAACGCGAGCAGATCGGTAAATGTCCCCCCGATGTCGACTGCCACATTGAGTTGTTTCAAAGTCACGGCTCCCTTCAGTTCTGAACGATCCCAGCCTTGTGAGCGGCGGCCGTATACTGGGCGACCGTGTCGGCGATCCGCTTTTGGAAGGCGTCCGGCGTCGTCGAGATCGGCTTAACCGAGATCGCACCGAACTTTTGCTGGACGTCCGGCTGCTTGAGCACCTCCGCGACGGTGCGATTGATTTTTGTGAGAATCGCCGGCGGCAGATGCGCGGGCGCCAGGAGCCCCGTCCAGGTCAGCAGCTCAAAACCCGGAAAGCCGGACTCGGCGACAGTCGGAACGTTGGGGAACTCAGGCAACCGCTCTTTGCCGGTCACCGCAATCGGAATGAGTTTGCCGGCGCGGACCAGACCAAGGGCGGCGCCGATCGGCGAGACAACATATTGGACGCGGCCCGCAACCGTATCGGCAAGCGCCTCGGGAGGCCCCTTATAGGGCACATGCTGCGCCTGGATTCCGACCGCATCGTTGAACATCTCGCCGGCAAAATGCATGAAGCTGCCGACGCCAGCGGAGCCGAAGTTGAGCGTGTTCGGCTTCGACCTGGCAAGGGCGATGAAGTCCTTGAAGGTGTGCACACCAAGCCCTGGAGCGACCAGCACCCAATTTGGCGCGATCGATGTCATGGTGATCGCAGTGAAATCCTTCACGGCGTCGTACGGCACGTGTGGACTGACGGCCGGGACCACCGCATGGGCGTTGGTGATGGAAAACAGCGTGTATCCGTCTGGAGCGGAATCGGCCACATAGCGGGCCGCGATCTCGCTTCCGGCGCCCGGCCGGTTTTCGACAATGACCGGCTGTTTCCAGATTTCCGACAGCTTTGGCGCAAGAATACGCGCCGTAATGTCGGGAGCGCCGCCGGGCGTAAAGCCGATGATGATTCGGATAAGCTGGTCCGGGTAATCGGAGGCAGCATCCTCCGCAAAAACCGCTGCTGAGACTGCGAAGAAAATACTCGCGGCAATCAGACTCGCAACAACGAGGATGTTTTTGTTTGTACGCATTGCGCACACCTGGATCGTTTACTCCCGGGCAGCGGCTTAGGCGATCGGCGTGGATCGTGTCAATGGCAAACAAGCAATCGCTTGACACGCAATGGCGTCGGATTCAGACTTGTTAGAAAATGATGTGCGCTTTGCGCACAAGCTGTAACGACAAGCGCCGACGGCGCCCGGCTCACGCAAGGTGGCGCGAGGAAAACAGTCGGGGAGGTTCATGAGCTCAATCGATCGGCGGCAATTTGCCCGCCTTGTTCTGTCCGCCTCACTCGAGAGCGCCAAGATTTACGCCGACGCGATCGCGGCGGCGGGTCTTAAGATCGAATAGGCGGCGGAGAAGCGATGGCCACGACACGCACGCGGTCGGCGAACGGTTCGAGGAACGGCGAGAAAGATCTTGTCGCCGGTCTTGCCAACGGATTGCGCGCGATCGAAGCTTTTTCCTTCGAACATAAACTGATGACGGTCGCCGATGTCGCGCGGCAGACCGGCTTCACGCGCGCGGCGACGCGGCGTTATCTGCTTACGCTCAAGGCCGCCGGCTACGCCGATTTCGACGGCAAACGCTTCCAGTTGACCTCGCGCGTGCTGCGGCTCGGCCACGCCTATATTTCCTCGGTGCCGCTGCCGCAGATCGCGCAGCCGATCGTCGAGGAGCTGGGCCATAAGACCGAGGAGTCGATCGCCTTCTCGGTGCTAGAAGGCGCCGAATCGCTGACCATCGCCTCCTCGGCGCCACGCCGCATCGTCGGCATCTTCACCCGCGTCGGCACGCACCTGCCGGCGTTTTCGACGTCCACCGGCCGGGTCGTTCTTGCCGGCCGGAGCGATGAATTTGTCGAGCAGCTCTTGCGCACCACCATAATCGAGAAGAGGACCGAAAAAACAAAAACATCCCCGGCCGAAATCTGGGAAGAAATCCGGCGCATCCGCAAGCAGGGCTACGGCCTCAATGACGAAGAGGTCGAGGTCGGCCTGCGCGTTATTGCTGTTCCGGTTTACAACTCGGTGGGGGTGGTTGTGGCAGCGCTTTGTGTGAGCACCTATGCGGGGCGCTATAAAGTCGATCAGCTCAAGCGGAATTTCCTCGATGATCTTCTGCAGGCAAGCGGCCGGCTGCGCCAGCTTATTTAATCATGCGCTGAGCTATCGATTGCGCTCGCGGCGAAATCATCCGGGCGTCTGCCCCCATCTTTCGCTTCCGAAGTCCGCTTGCGTGCGCGGCGCTGTGGCGCCGACGGCAACAATGCAGGTCGTGTGCCTATTTGACCTAGTGCATGATCCGGAAAAGTGTGGAACGGTTTTCCGAAAAGATCATGCGCAAACAAAGAGCTAAAGCGCGATGATGATCCATCCTCAAATCATCACGCTTTAGTAAGGCAAAGCGTCCGGCTCGATCCCAACATAGTCGGGCTCTGGATCAGTTGTGAACCGTTTGGCCGGCACGGCATCTTGCCCTTGTATCACCGCCTTGGCCACGCGATGCATCCCATCCATGACGCCGCCGTCCGATGACTGAATGATGGGGAAGGCCCCGTTCGCTTCATTGATCAGTTGTGCGTGTTCCGCAACGCTTCGACAGGTAGGAATCGCACCCGAGCCGTACCAGTAAGGCTCATCGAGTTCTCGAATTTCAGATAATGGCACCTGCACGGTTGGAAGGTCCGCGGCCAGCGTAACAAGGCGATGCACGTCCCACGCGCGAAGGCCATTTGGACCGGGTCTGAAATGGTATTGTTTCCGCATTAGTCCGTTTTGATTTGTTCTGCGCCACGATAGTGATACAGGCCGAAGTGCTCAAATCAGGACACTACCCGGTTTCGGGAGTTGTTCGCCTGCACCTGCTATGGTATTGTAATCACAGAGGTTTTGTGCGCCATGCGCACACTGGGGCTGCACACTCGGTCTGCCGCAAAAGGCCGCCACATCAGGGAGCTAGTCGATGCGAATCCTCAATTGCCATGTCCATTGGTTGCCACGTTCGGTATTTGAGGATTTGTGCAAGCGAAAAAGCGGATATCCGCGGGCCGAGCGCAACAGCGCCGGCGGCTATAATCTCTATGCGACCTACGGCAATGTCGGCGTCGGCGGCTGGGGACGTAATGTCTGGTTCGATCTCGACGATCATTTGCGCCACTTCGACGCAACCGGCCACGACATCGACTTCATCTGCTCGCTCGGGCCATTCTCGACGTTTTTTTCCGAAATACCGCTCGCCGACGGCGTCTATTATTCGCAGATGTACAATGACGAGATGGCGGGCGCCCAGCGCAAGCATCCGGGGCGCGTGTGGACGAGCGGCGTCGTTCCCCTGCAGGACACGAAGGCGGCGATCGACGAACTCGACCGGATGGTCAAGAAGCTGGGCTTGATCGGCGTCAACATCCCAGGCTCGATCGGCAAGGACAGCCGCATCGATCATCCGCGGCTGGAGCCGTTCTACGATCGGATCGAACAGCTCGGTGTTCCGCTGTTCATTCACCCGACCGATAACAACTTCATCGAAATGTTCGAGGACTATGAGGGCGCGCTTCATCTCGCCTTGGGCCGCACCTATGATGTCAGCCTGACCGGGTTGCGCCTCATCTTGTCGGGCATCGTCGAGCGGCATCCGAAACTGAAAATCTTCATGTCGCACACCGGCGGCGCCCTGCCCTACCAGGCCGGCCGGCTGGACAAGAGCTGCAGCGCGGCCAAGCTGCCAAGGGATCCGAGCGTTTATCTGAAGACCTTCTACACGGATACCGTGACGCCGCACGCGCTCGGCCTGAAATGGGCTATCGAGTTCTTCGGCGTCGATCAGATCATGTTCGGCGACGATTATCCGTGCTGGAAAACCGAAGCAGCCATCCAGGTTGTGGAAGACCTTGATTTATCGAAAGCCGACCGGGAGAAGATTTTCAGCGGCAATGCCCGCCGCTTCTTCAACCTGCCCGAGCCGGTTGCCGGCAAGGTCAAGGAAGCCGCGTTCGCTTGATTGGCGCCATCTGGGGCGCAAGCGAGCAATTGGTCATGGCCGGCAAGATTGCGGGCGCGCTGCTCGCGGGGCTTGTTTGCGCCGCGCTGGGCGTTGCGGCTGGGTTGGCCGGAGCGCAAGCGGCGGTGTGGCCCAGCGGAACCGTCACGATTGTGGCGAGCACTCCGGTGGGCAGCCGCCAGGACATCGCCACGCGGCTGGTGGCGCAGGCGCTGAGCACAGCGTTTGGGCAACCGTTCACAGTCGAAAACCGCCCAGGCGGCAACGGCATCCTGGCCGCTCGCGACGTCAAAAACGCCAAACCGGACGGTCAGACGCTGCTCAGCTCCGGCAACAGCCCGATTGCCGCCAATCCGTTTCTCTTCAAGTCGCTGCCCTACGATCCGGCCAAGGACTTCACCGCCATTGCGATGATTACCGACGGCAACCCGCTGGTGCTGGCGGTCAATTCCAGCCTGCCGGTGCGAACCGTACAAGAATATGTGGCGTACGCCAAAGCGCATCCGGGTCAGCTCAGCAATGCCGGCTTTGGCCAATTATCCTGGATCATGGGAAGCGTGCTGGACAAGGCGGCCGGCATCGAAACTTTGCAGGTGCGTTACACCAGCCTTGCGCCGTCGCTGACCGATACCATAGAGGGCCGCACGACCAGTACGATTACGACATTGGATTCCGTGCAGCCCTATGTCGCGTCCGGCAAACTCAAGCTGATCGCGACTGTCGGCCGCGAACGCTTTCCGACCATTCCCGATGTGCCGGCGATCGAAGAAATCTATCCCGGCATCGCCATGGAGGGCTGGTTCGTCCTGCTTGGTCCCGCCGGCATGAGCAAGGACGTCGTGGAACGGATCAACGCCGCAGCCAACACCTATCTGCAGCAGCCGGACGTACAAAAAAAGATGCTGGCGCTTGGCTCGATCGTTCACGGCAACAAAACGCCGGAACAGGTCGCGGCATTCATGCAGGACGAGACTTCCCGCTGGGGAAAAATCTTGAAGAGTCTCGGGATCGAGCCGCAATAGCAGGCCGCAACTCATTTCGAAGGCTGTTGTTACGAGCAAGACGGCATGATCGGCAATGCGGCGGCCGCGCTGGAGCATGATCCCGAAAAGTGGATACCGGTTTTCGGAAAAGATGATGCTCCAACAATAAGCTAGAGCAGAATGGCGACTCAAATAAAAATCATTCTGCTCTAGGAATTGCCGAATGAGCGGACAGCCGACCCGGGCTGCAGCCAAATTGCCGACCGGCAAGGTTTCCGGTAGCACGGAAAACGTTATCATACGCCCTCATTTGAGCCCTCATCCTTGGGCGAGGGGAAAACACGGCGATGGGAAGACCCGCGATGGGGAAACACGCGATGGGGAAACACATGGGCTTACGCTTTCCTATCACCGTCGCGATCGCCCTAGCCTGCCTGCTCTCCTTCGGGCAAGCGCAGGACGGTCCCTATCCCACGCACGCTGTGCGATTGATCGTGCCCTCGCTGCCGGGCGGCAATCCCGATGTATTGGGGCGCTTGCTTGCGGAGAGAATGGGCAAGGATCTTGGCGCGGCCATCGTCGTCGAGAATGTCACCGGCGCGGGAGGCGCACTCGCTGCTGTCATGGAGGCAAAAGCGCCGCCGGACGGCTACACGCTGCTGTTCGGCGATACCGGCGCCATGGCGATCAACCCGGTGCTCAAGTCCGATGTTGGCTACGATCCCATCAAGGACTTCACGCCGATCACCGCTCTCGCTGCGCTGCCGACCATTCTGGTTGCCAATGCGAAGTTTCCCGCATCCACGCTTGCGGAATTCATCAAGCTCGCCAAGAGCGAACCCGGCAAGATCAATTATGGCTCGGCCGGCATCGGATCGATCCATCACATGACCATGGCGATTTTCGCCGATCGCACCGGTCTGGACGTCGTGCACGTCCCGTACCGTGCCGGGACGGCGATGGTGAACGGCCTGCTCACAGGCGAGATCCAGGTGGCATGGTCGGGAATCCCCAACGTTCAGTCCCTCATCGAGAGCGGCCGCTTGCGCGGCTATTGTATCAGCGTGCTGAAGCGCTCGGCGTCGATGCCGACGATTCCGACGTGCGACGAGCTTGGCGTCAAAGGCTTCGACGTCGCCACCGTGATGGGACTCTTCGCGCCGGCGGGAACATCACCGAAGATCGTCTCGCGCCTGCAGGCCGAGGTCGCGAAGGTCATGCGTGAGCCGGCAATGACGGCGCGCATGGAACAGCTCGGCATGATCATGGAGGAAGATGGCACCGCGAATTACGTCGCATTCATCAAGCGCGACATCGAACGTTACAGTGCCATCGTCCACAAACTGAACTTGCGGGTCAAATGAAGACGAAAAACGCCGCGTGCCGGCCGGCTAGAGCATGATCCCGAAAAGCGGAAACCGGTTTTCGGATAAGATCATGCTCAAAGGAAAAATTTAGAGCTTGATCCGATTCAATCGAATTGGATCAAGCTCTAGCCGTGATCAACGCGTCACGCGCCGTCGGCCCTTGAATTATTGCTTCCCGGAATAAGCCGCCCGCACCTTTCGAATAAGCGCATCGCTCGCCCCATAGGCCTTGGCGAGAAGATTTTCGATCAGCAGCGGCGGAACATATTTTAGCTCGAAGCCCTTTCCCACGGCGTCGGCGATCATATCGGGATCGGCCGCGGCCTTGGCGAACGCGCTACGCAGAAGTTCGAGCCGGCCGGGCGGCAGATCAGGCGGCGCCGCGAAAGGCCGCGACATAGCAACGCTTGCGAACACCATATTGAGCATCTGCCTCTGTTCATCGGTGTGCGCATAATCGAGCACGGTCGGAATGCCTTTCCGATTCAGTTCCGGATCTCCTATCGGTGCAAGCTGCAACACGACACGCGGCTTGTTTCCGGAAATCCAATCGGATTTTTCGGATTTGGCGCAGCTCCAGCACCAGCTCGCGATGCCGTCCAACTCACCGCGTTCGATGGCAAGATTGATCTCGGCGCTGCCCGCATAGCCGCTGATCACCTTGATCTTCGTCCCGAGGATCGCGTTGAGGGAATTCGGGTAACCGGCGGTCGTCGAGCCCGCACCGCTTGAGCCGACAGTCATTGGCCGGGTCAACAGATCGTCGGCCGAATAGATCGGAACCGTATGCCACACCGCAACGATGGGGACGAACTGATCGAGGCTACCGAGCCAGCCGAGCTTGACCGGATCGAATTGTATAGGCGTGCCATTGAGCAGCGCGGCAAAGGCGGTGCCATGCTCGAATGTAGCGATCTCAGTGCCGTCCTTGGCAGCGCGCTGCGCCAGGTAATTGGCCAGCACGACGCCGCCGGCGCCGGGCATGTTCTTGACGATGATGTCCGGGTTGCCGGGCAGGTATTTGCCGATATGGCGCGCCAATAGCCGGCCGTAAAAGTCGTACCCGCCGCCCGGGCTTGTGGCGACGAAAATCGTGACGGTCTTGCCGCGATAGGTCCAGGTCTCTTGCGCGAGCGCCATCGTCGCACAAATCACCTGCGCCACGGCGAGGGCGGCGATGCGGCACAGCAACGCATGCGATCGTCGGGCCATGGCTGGCCGCTTCAGCCCCAGACCAGATGCGCCGTTTCGAGGATGCGTTCGAACTTGCGCCACTGATCTTCTTCCGGAATAACAATGTGATCGAGCCCGCCGAACCCGCATTGCGGGCTCAACGCCAACTGGTCGAGCGGCAGATGCTGCGTCGCCTCGTCGATCCGCCGCCGCAACCGATCAAGCGGCTCCAGATCTGACCGTTTGGTCGTCACCAGACCCAGCACCGCGATCTTGCCCTTTGGCACGTAGCGCAGCGGCGCGAAGCTGCCGGATCTTTCGTCGTCGTATTCCAGCAGCAGCCGGTGGTGGTTCAGCCGCGAGAACAAACGCTCGGCGATGGAGTCGTAATGCCCCTCGCGGTGCCATTGCGGCGCTACTTTTCCGGTCGACGGGTCGATGGTCCGCGGATTGCCGCGGCAGAGATGGATGCCGAATGTGACGTCGGGAAAGCCGGCTATGGTGGCGTTGTCGGCTGAGATCGAGCGCTCCAGATTCTCGTCGGGATTTTCGCCGCGGGACCGCATCCGTTCCAGCGAAACCTTGTCCACATAGGCGGTGTAGCCCGGCGCATCGATCTGAATGTAGCGGCAACCCGCCTTGACCAGTTCGCCGATAATTTCCCGCGTGATCGCGACCACGTCGGCAAGGAAAGCGTCCATGTCGGGATAGATCGCCTTGGATTGCTGCCAATCGAAGCGTTGCGAAATACGGTCCGGGCTCAGCACCGTTACCTTGACCGGCCGCGTCGCCACCTGGCTTGAGAACAGGTATTCCTGCAACGGCACGTTATGCTTTAGCCGCAGCCGCTCCGCCACACGCCGCCGGGTGATGATCGCCGGGCCCGGCGCGCTGAAATTCTGCTCGGCGCGCGCAAGCGGCTGAAGGGTTACCCCTTCCATGGATTTGTCCTGCGCCGCGACGTCGAAACCGGAAACCGATTCACTGAAGCTTTCCTGGAAATTACGCCGCCGCAATTCACCGTCCGAGAGCACCGGAAATCCGATTGCCTGCTGCTTTCGGATCACGTCACGGATCGCTTCGTCCTTGGCGCGGCCAAGCTCTTCCTCGGAAACCTTCCCGCGTTTGTAGTCGCCAAATACCTGTTGAAGCCGCGATGGCGCAGACAAGCTGCCCACCTGATCGACGCGCATTTGCCTTAAGTCTTCCATCACAACCGCGCTTGCCATCCGCTTTTCCTCCGCTGTTTCGCATCCGTTGATTTGTGGGTCGGCCGGGGACTGGCCGCTTGCACGTTTATGCGAACGAAAAAAGCGCGCGCAACGGCGTCGTGCGCGACGCCAGAAGATCTAAGCCATCAAAGCAGCAAATTGCGGCGGGCGGAATAGCTCTCAAGCTTACCGGTGCGCCGGTGGATCGAGCGTTGCCCTGATCGGGAGGAGCGGCACGCGCCGTCCTGCAGATGCTGCCGCCCATCAACGAATACAGTCGCTTCGCGACCGCAGACCGGCAAAACAATCGGCGATCCGCAATTGCGGAGCGACGCGCACCCTCAATGAAGCGGG
>JASHVN010000555.1 GCA_030044555.1 Xanthobacteraceae bacterium
GAGCTGTACGGAAAGATCGGCCGCGACAATCGCCTGCGCGTGCGCGACGCGCTCGACCGCCTCATCCCTGATCTGAAAGGCGACGGCGTGGCCGGCGCCGACCTGATCATCGAGGCGGTGCCGGAAAATCTCGAACTCAAGCGCAAGATCTTCGCCGGCATCGAGCCGAAGATGAAGCCGGACGCCATCCTTGCCAGCAACACGTCGAGCATCCCGCTCGAACAATTGCGCGAAGGATTGCCGCGGCCGAAGCGGCTGGTCGGCATCCATTTCTTCAATCCAGTCTCGCGCATGCAGCTCGTGGAGATCGTCAGCCACGACCAGGTCGCGACCGAGGTGCTCGCCGATGCGCGCGCCTTCCTGGGCCGCATCGACCGCCTGCCGGCGCCGGTGAAAAGCGCCCCGGGTTTTTTGGTCAATCGGGCGCTGACGCCTTATCTGCTCGAAGCTTTGGTGATGCTCGATGCGGGCATGAAGAAGGAGACCATCGACAGGGCCGCAGTCGATTTCGGCATGCCCATGGGGCCGATCGAGCTCGCCGACGAGGTCGGCCTGGACATCTGCCTGCACGTCGCCGAAATGCTCAAGGGCAGCCTCCACCGCGACATGCCCGAGGCGCCGCAATGGCTCAAGGACAAGGTGGCGAAAGGCGAACTCGGCAAGAAGACCGGCAAGGGCCTCTATGACTGGAAGGACGGTCACGCGGTCAAGTCGCACGACGACACCGCCCCCCCGCCCGACACCATCGACCGGCTGATCCTGCCCATGCTCGACGCCTGCATGACCTGCCTGCGTGAGGGCGTGGTCGGCGACGAACAGGTTCTCGACGGCGCCATGATCTTTGCCACCGGCTTCGCGCCGTTCCGCGGCGGCCCGATGCACTACGCACATACGCGCGGGTTTGCCGACGTGCGCGACACGCTCAAACGCTTCGCGCAGCAATACGGACCGCGGTTCCAGCCCGATCCAGGCTGGGATGCCGGACAATGATCCATTCAGGCTCGGGCGCGGGGCCTGAGACGTTCGACAATCCGGCCCGTCTTGCCGAGGCCATTGTCGAAAAGGTCGGCAAGACTATCGTGCTCGCCATGCCGCTCGGCCTCGGCAAGGCCAATCACATCGCCAACGCGCTCTACGCCAAGGCGGCGGCCGACCCCTCGATCCGGCTCACCATTTTCACCGCGCTGACGCTGACGCCGCCGCGCGCCAAAAGCGACCTGGAACGGCGTTTTCTCGCGCCAATCGTGCAACGCCTGTTCGCCGGCTATCCGCCGCTCGATTACGCGGCGGCGATCCGCGCCGGCAGCGTGCCCGCCAACATCGAGATCAACGAGTTCTTCTTCGAAGCCGGGCAGTGGCTCAATTCACCTTACGCGCAGCAGAACTACATTTCAGCCAATTACACGCACGCTCTGCACTATGTGCTCGACCGCGGCGTCAACGTGGTCGCGCAACTGGTCGCGCACCGCGCGCACGAGCCGCATCCCTACAGCCTGAGCTGCAACCCCGATCTCACGCTCGATCTTCTGCAGCTGCGCCGCGAAGGCCGCGTCGACTTTCTCTTTGCCGGCCAGACCAATGCGGAACTGCCGTTCATGCCCGGCGACGCCGCGATTGCTGCCAATGAATTTGATTTCATGCTCGACAGCCCGGCGGCGGATTTCCCCCTCTTTGCGCCGCCGCGCGAGCCGGTTTCGCTCGGCGATTATGCGGCGGGCCTGCATGCCGCGAGCCTTGTCCCTGACGGCGGCACCTTGCAGATCGGCATCGGCTCGCTCGGCGATGCCGTGGCGCAAGCGCTGGTCCTGCGCCAGCGCCACAACGCCGAATTTTGCCAGCTGCTGTCGCGGCTGGGCCGTGCCGGCGCGCCCGCTCGCACCGTCCATTCCGAGCCGTTCACTGCCGGTCTCTACGGGTGCTCGGAAATGTTCGTCGAAGGCCTGCTCGATCTCTACCGCGCCGGCGTCCTCAAGCGCGAGGTGAACGGCGTCGTGCTGCATGCCGGTTTTTTCCTCGGCTCGCGCGCCTTCTATCGAGACTTGCGCGAAATGCCGCGCGAGGAGGCCGGCAAGTTTGGCATGACCTCGATTTCCTACGTCAACGAGCTCTACCACGACGAGGACGCCAAGCGCCGCGCGCGAGTCAAAGCGCGCTTTCTCAACGACGCGATGATGGCAACGCTGTTGGGCGAGGTGATTTCCGACGGCCTCGATGACGGCCGCATCGTCAGCGGCGTCGGCGGGCAATATAATTTCATCGCCCAGGGCTTCGCACTCGAAGACGCGCGCTCGGCGATCGTTCTGCGCTCAACGCGAAGCGCCAAGGGCAAAGCGCAGTCGAACATCCGCTGGCGCTATGCGCATACGACCATCCCGCGGTATTTGCGCGATATCATCGTCACCGAATATGGCATCGCCGATATCCGCGGGAAAAGCGATCGCGAAGTGATCGCCGCGATGCTGGCGATTACCGATTCGCGTTTCCAGGACGAATTGCTGCGTCAGGCCAAGGATGCGGGCAAGATCGAGCGCTCGTTCACACTGCCGGCAAGCGCGCGCGATAACACGCCCGCAGCGATCGAGCAGGTGCTGCGCCCGGCCGCCGATGCCGGCCTGCTGCCGCCCTTCCCCTTCGGCACCGATTTCACCGACGTCGAGCAGCGCCTGATTCCTGCGCTGGAGACCTTGAAATCGGCGTCGCCGGCGCGGCTCGGCGGCTTGCTCATCCGCGGCTTCACCGCTCGCGCCGGCACGCAAAAGGATTGCCTCGATCGCCTGGGCTTGGCAGCGCCGAAAAGCCTGTCCGAGCGGCTTTACGCCGCGCTGGTGCGCGGGGCGCTGGCAAGCTGATAAGGCCGCTACCATTCTTGCCGCCCACGCTTCTTTCGTGAAACATTGGACCGGAGCGGGATAGGTTTCCTTTGAATCCTCGTTCCGTTCCAGCTTATTGTTGGAGCATGATCTTTTCCGAAAACCGGCATCCACTTTTCGGGATTACGCTCTAATGATCCGTGCTGGCATCGTCGGGCTGGGCCGCTGGGGGCGCACGCTGGTGGGCTCCATCGCCGGCAGGAGCGACGACATCCGATTCACTCTGGCTGTGACGCGCACGCGCGCCAACGCCGAAGATTTTTGCCGCGCGAACTGCATTGCGCTCGTCGATAGCTATGAGGCGATGCTTCGCGAGCCCGCCATAGATGCGGTGGTGCTGGCAACGCCCCACAGCCAGCACGAGGCGCAGGCGCTGGCCGCGATCGCCGCCGGCAAACACGTTTTTGTCGAGAAGCCGCTGACGCTGGATCTTAAAAGCGCGCGGCGCGTCGCCGCGGCGGCGCGGACGGCAGGGCTCACGCTGGCCGTCGGCCTGAACCGGCGCTTTCATCCGAGTGTTTGCGAACTGCGCGATCGCGTGCGCGACGGCCGGCTCGGCACCATCGTCGCCATGGTCGCCCAGCACACCACGTCGACTGCGCAGTTCATTCCGCTCGACAATTGGCGCACCGCGCCAGAGGAAGCGCCGGGAGGCGCGTTCACCGCCACCGGCGTGCATTCGCTCGACCACATGATCGAGTTTGCCGGGCGCGTGCGCGAGGTCCACTGCGTCACCGCGCGCTTTTATCCGGGACGCGCTGACGACACCACGACACTCATGCTGCAATTCGAAAACGGCGCTTCGGGCCTGATCTTCTCGTCGGTCGCCACCGCCACCAATTACGAATTCACCCTCTACGGCACCCATGGACTCGGCGAAATCTCACGGCCTGACCTGTCGCGCCTGCGCTTCGTGCCGGCCTCCACAACGACGCCGACCGGGCCGGTGCAAGCGCCGCCGGACGAGGCTCTGCAGTTCTCCAGCGCCAACGCTCTCCAGGCGGAGCTGAACGCATTCGCGCGCGCGATCGGCGAGAGCAAACCCTATCCGGTACCGATCGATGAAGTACTGCATGGCATGGCGGTATTCGATGCCATCGTGCGATCGGCGCAAAGCGGCGCCATCGTCGCCGTCACCGAATGATTTCGGCAAAGCGCG
>JASHVN010000556.1 GCA_030044555.1 Xanthobacteraceae bacterium
CTGCCGATGATGATCAACGAAGAGCTGCACGGCGACTGGTCGAAGGTGCGGATCGAATATGCCTCGCCCAACCGCAATCTGCGTGAGAACAAGGTCTATGGTGCGATGTTCTCGCATGGCAGCATGTCAGTGCGGCTATCGCAGAAGAAGATGCAGCAGGTCGGCGCCAGCGCGCGCGAGCGCCTGATCGCCGCCGCGGCGGCGCGCTGGAACGTGCCGGCATCGGAGTGCGCGGCCGCGCTCAGCGTGGTGACGCACAATCCGTCGGGCCGCAAGCTGCGCTACGGCGAGCTCACCGCCGACGCGGCGAAGATTACGCTTGCCAAGGAGCCGGCGATCAAATCGCCCGCGCAGTTCACTTTTATCCCGAGGCCGCTGCCGCGCGTCGACGTAATCCATAAGACCGACGGATCGGCCAGGTTCGGCATCGACGCGCAGGTTCCGGGCATGGTGTTCGCCGCGATCACGGCTTGCCCGGTGCCCGGCGGCAAACTGAAGAGCGTCGATGAGTCGGTGCTGAACGGCGCCCCCGGCGTGTTGCAGGTGGTCAAGCTGCCGAACGCCGTGGCCGTGGTGGCGACCGACACTTACTGGCGCGCCAAGCGGGCGCTCTCCCGCCTGCAGCCGGAATGGGACGTCGGAGCAGCGGGCGCAGTCGACAGCGAGCAGCTTTCGCAGGAATACCGCGCGGCGCTCAATGACACGATGCTCACTGCGCGCAACGACGGCAATGTCGATCAGGCCTTCTCATCGGGCGCGACGAAGACATTCGAGGCGATCTACGAGACGCCTTATCTGTCGCATTCGCCGATGGAGCCGATGAACGCGACCGTGAATCTGCAGGCCGACCGGCTCGACGTCTGGGTTGGCACGCAAGCCGCGGATGAAGCGCTTGAGGCGGCGGCAAAGTTCGCCGGGCTCAAGCCCGAACAGGTCTACGTCCATAATGGGTTTGTCGGCGGCGGCTTCGGCCGCCGCGACGCCAGCGACGAAATCAAACAGGCCATCGCTATCGCCCAGGTGGTCAAGCGTCCGGTCAAGCTGGTGTGGACGCGTGAGGAGGACACCCGGCAGGACAAGTTCCGTCCGCATGCGGTGGTCGCCTTCAAGGCCGCCACCGGCCCGGACGGAGTGCCGACCGCATGGTCGATGCGCGTCGTCACCTCGTCGATTCTCCATTCGGTCGGCGTAAAGTTGCCGCCCAACAAGGTCGAGCCGCAAACCGTGGCGGGCTTGGCCGACAATGGCTACAACGTGCCGAACACGCGCGTTCAGTCGTTGGTCAAGAACACGCACTTGCCGGTGTGGTTCTGGCGGGCGCCTGGCGTCAACCAGCACACGTTCGCTATCGAAAGCTTCCTCGACGAGATCGCGACCGCGAACGGCCTCGATCCTTATCAGATGCGGCGCAAGCTGCTTGCAGGCAAGCCGGACTGGCTGAAGGTGCTGGATACGGCCGCCGAGAAGGGCGATTGGGGTAAGCCGTTGCCCAAAGGCAGCGGCCGCGGCATCGCCATCTGCACGGATTGCGACAGCCTCTGCGCGCAAGTCGCCGAGGTCACCGTCAAGCCGGACGGACAGGTGAAGGTCAATCGCGTCACTGTCGCGCTCGACACGCGCTACATGGTCAATCCGCAGACCATCGCCGAACAGGCCGAAGGCAGCGTCATCTTCGGCTTGAGCGCCGCGCTCTACGGCAAGATCACGATTAAGGACGGCGCTGCGGTGCAGGGCAATTTCGACACCTACCGCATGGTGCGCCTCGCGGAGGCGCCGAAGATCGACGTCCACCTGATTCCGAGCGGTGGCAAGGTCTGGGGCGGTGCAGGCGAACCCGCGACGCCGCCGATCGCCGCCGCGGTGGCGAATGCGATCTTCGCTGTCACCGGCAAGCGCCTGCGTTCGCTGCCGATCAGCGATCACGATCTGACCGGATCGACCGCATAGCCGGCGCATCGCAACTATCAGCGCGGGGGGCGGTTCGACGGCCGCCTCTCGCCAATTTACGAAAATGGCTTAGGGGCGACGCCTGCTGGGGAGGCAGAGGGACGTGAGGATAATTTCAGGGGGAGTCTTCTGCGGGCTGCTTTTGCTCCTCGCAGTTTCCACATCGCGGGCCGACGAGAGCGTCAGTCCTCCGAGCAATCACGGTGAATACCTGGCGCGGGCCGGCGACTGCGTCGCCTGCCACTCGGTTCCCGGCGGCAAGGCGTTCGCCGGCGGTCTCAAAATGGGATCGCCGCTCGGCAATATTTACTCGACCAACATCACGCCCGATCCCGAGACCGGCATCGGCAGCTATAGTCTCGAGGACTTCGATCGCGCCGTACGGCAAGGTATCGCCAAGGACGGCCACCGGCTCTATCCGGCGATGCCGTATCCGTCTTACGCCAAGCTCACCGACGCGGATGTGGCGGCGCTCTACAATTTCTTCATGAAGCAGGTGCCGCCGGTCCATCAGGCGAACAAGCCCAGTGAGATCCCGTCGTATCTCAGCTTTCGTTGGCCGCTGGCGATCTGGAATTTACTCTTCACCACGAGCGGCAGCTACGTGAACAAGAGCGATCACGACGCCGACTGGAATCGCGGCGCCTATCTGGTGCAGGGCCTCGGCCATTGCGGCGCCTGCCACACCCCGCGCGGCGTCGCCTTCCAGGAAAAGGCGCTCGACGACAGCAGCCCCGATTATCTCTCTGGTGCAGAGCTTGACGCCTGGTACGCGCCCGACCTGCGCGGCGATGCTCGCACCGGCCTCGGCAGCTGGTCGAAAGACGACATCGTGGCGTTTCTCAAGAACGGCCATAACCGCGGGGAGACGGCATTCGGCTCGATGATCGACGTGGTCAACAACTCGACGCCTTATCTGTCGGACAGCGACATCAACGCCATCGCGGTTTATCTGAAATCGCTGCCGGGGACGTCGGCGCAGCAGCCCGTCGCCTACAACGATGCGACCACAACGGCTTTGCGCTCCGGCCACGCCTCGCAGCCCGGTGCGAGCGTCTACACCGGCACCTGCGCCAATTGTCACGGCCTCGATGCCAAGGGCTTCAGCCCGTATATCCCGGCGCTCGCCGGCAATCCCATCGTGCTTGACGACGATCCGTCGTCGCTCATCAACCTGGTGCTCAACGGCTCCAATCCGCT
>JASHVN010000557.1 GCA_030044555.1 Xanthobacteraceae bacterium
TGCTGAACGTCGTTTGCTCAACCGTACTCCAGTCCTGGGCCGATTGCGCTTGGGCGTCGCTCAGGAGTCCCTCATTTCGCATGTGAGAATTTTGCAGGCTTCGCAAACCTTGATCCGCCGAATTGGCGTTGGCCATGGCGGTGATGATCGGCTTGATTTGTGAATCGTCGACACCGGTCACGATCTGGGCGGGTGTCTTCTTGGGAAGATAGATCGTCTCGCCGGGATGGATCAGGTTCGGGCAAGAGATCCGGGGATTGGCCTTTTCGACGCTGGACAGCGTATCACTGTGACGGCGGGCGATGCCGGTCAGGGTATCGCCTGGCTTGGCCTTCACGCTTGGCTGCGGAGTATTGGTTCTGGCCTGAGCGACGGCATCCGCCCAGGCTTTCGTCGGCGATGTGTCCGATGGAGACGCCGCAGACTCCGTTGTGGCAGTGCCGCTCGATGGATTATGTGCCGGCGGCGGTGAAACGGCGGTATCGGCAGCCGAGCCCGGAAGCTCCATCCTCATTGCATTGTCTCCACAATCACTGCAGTTCTTCGAGAGGAGCGCGACGATAACGCCGTCGACAGCCTTCGATCATTCATTATCTGCTCATGCCTCGCAAAGATTTCACTCGAGCAGTTCGTCATCTGTGACGATACAAATGCTGCGATCGTTGGCGTGAGTGAAACAAACTACAGCATGCATGGCAGTGGACAAGATGATAGCCAAAACAACCACGTGATTATGTATGATAATGTATTCAAAATAATCTTCGCCCATCCTGTCAGGACTTCTGCCGCCATAACCTCGTCAAGGATTGCTCTTACCGTATCAATTGCTTTCGAGATCATTCGACTCAGCCCTGGATTGACTTGGGTCTGAGCCTTAACTTTAAGTCCGAGGAGGCAATCCATGAGTTCTTCCACGCTGAATATTCAGGCCAGCTTTCAGATGCTCCCCCCCGAACTGCCACGCGCGCCCGAACAGCCGCGGTCGCCGGGACAGCAATCATGCGACTTCCAAGCAATCTTCCGTCGCTATCATCACGACCATGACCGCGATTGCGGCGGCGACGGTGATGATGGTGGTCGATGCGGCCATCATGGCCACCATGGCTGCGGCGACGGTCCAGGCGATCCTCCGTGCGATCCGTTGACTGTCAACGGCAACACCGTGAACACCGGCCGCTACACGATCTCGGCCAGCACCGACGAAAGCGGAATGCTCACGGTGACCGACAACGTCACCGGCGAAAGCTTCAAAGTTTGGGGCGACCCGCACATCACGACCGACAAAGGCGATACGACTCAATTCCAGCACGCCCCGGTGACGTTTGACCTTCCGGACGGCACCGAGATTACGGTTGATCCCACCGACAATCCCGGCGTGAATTACATCAACAACGTCACCATTACCAAAGGCAATGACGCCGTGGAGATGACCGGCTTCCAGTCAGGCAATCTCCAGACCCAGGCACTCCCTGGCGAAGGCTACTACCTTGACGCGACCACCCCGGACGGCACGGTCTTGACGGCGCATGATGGCAACATCGACCAGCTCGAACTGCCAAACGGCACGCTGATCTCCGGGAATAACGTGAGCAATATCGACGGCTATGCGAATGAAAGCCCCTCGTCTGGGCAATTGAGCCAGCAGATCGGTGAACTTCGCCAGGAAATCGCTCAGCTCGAGCAAGATATTAATCAGCTCGAACAGGGCATGATATTCAGTTCGTCATCCTTCACCGGTTTCGTCAGCGACCCATTCGACGGCGGCTCTTTCGGCTAGTTTGGTGAGGTAGCAGCTACAGTAAGCAAGGAGTGGCGTCTTCGTACTGAATGCGGCAACGCCACTCCAGCTCTCTCTTCCGCCAGCGGCGTCTTCCAGAAGAAAACATTATTGCCGCGCAGGCCGTGTCGCAGAAGGCGCGATCGCCTCAAGCCGACCTCCCGCGGTGAGGAACGTCCTGAAGTCAGCCCTCATGTAATTGATCAGGAAAGTGCAGTAGAGCGCCAACAGCAGCGCGAAGACGAGATTCTTGACGCCGAGCGACAGGGTAAAGACGTTGAGATGTGGCGCGGCGCGCGATACCAGCGCGAGCAGAAGGTCCGTCAGTAAAAGGCAAACTACGAGCGGCGCCCCGAGCATCAATCCCATCGTAACAACATCGTCGAGCAAGCCGATGAGCAGCTGGCCGGCCGCCGCGCTAAAGAGCGGCAGGAACCGACCGGCCGGCCACAGCCCGTAGCTGTCATAAACGGTGCGCAAGGTGAGCGGCAGCCCGCCTGAACCATAAAAGAGCGCCACCACCACCAGACCGAACAGGGTGCCGGTGACACTCTCCGCGGTCATCGCCGACGGATCCATCAGGCTCGCCGAGGTCGAGCCGCGTTGCAGATCGAGCACGCCGCCTGCTGTCTCGGCAGCCCAAAACGGTACACCGAGGACAAGACCGATGATGAGGCCAACGGTGACCTCTTTGAGCAGCAGGATCGCGGTCGTCGTCGCCGTCAAGCGCTGGCCAGCAAGGGACTGGACGAGGAGCGGCACGAGCGGAAATGCGAGCGCAAGCGCGACGGCGGCCCGCAAGATCCCGGTCGCCCCGAGCCTGGTGAAGATCGGCATGACGATGATCACGCCAGTCAGGCGCGCGACGGCGAAGCCGGCGGCGGCGATATAGTCGTGGAGGCGATCAAACAGCGCGATGAGTGGGGCCTGGTCCACCTCGCCTCCTCGTCCCGCTCAGCGCGTCACGGCCGGAAACTCATCCAGCACCGTGGAGGCTTCGCTCGCAATCTGTTTGCCCAGCAACGGGCCAAGCGTAAGCAGAATAACCAGCACCACCGCGATCTTGACCGCTTGTGGCAGGGCCTGATCCTGGATTTGCGTCAGCGCCTGCAAAAGCCCGACCACCACGCCCACGATGACCGTGGCGATCAATGCCGGACCGGAGACGATGAGCACGGTCAATAGCGCGCCGTCGACCTCGGCAAGAATGGTCCCGTTATCCATCGCCACGCTCCACGTGCTGCCGCTTCGATCAGCTATAACTGAGAATGAGCCCGTGCATCAGGCGCGACCAACCATCGACACCGACAAAGAGGAAAAGCTTGAGCGGCACCGATATCAGCGTTGGCGAAACCATGATCATGCCCATCGCCATCAGAATGTTGGAGACGACGAAATCGATCACAAGGAACGGCAGATAGAGCAGGAACCCGATCTCGAAAGCGCGCGTCAGCTCCGAGCTGACGAAAGCGGGCATCAGCACGACGAGATCGTCGTCTTTGAGATCGGTACGCGCCTGTTGCGGCCAGACGCGTGCCGTGGCGGAAAGAAAAAACTGCCGCTCCTGCGGCTGCGTAAAGCGAGCCAGGTAGGCCTTGATCGGCTCTTTCACCTCGTTGGCGGTCGCGGTGAGACTATCGACCGAACTGACGTCGATCGGGTGCGCGACCAGTCGACCATAGATATTACTGAGCAATGGAGACGTAACATAAACCGTCAGCACCAGCGCAATACCGTAGAGTAAAAGGTTGGGCAGCGCCTGCTGAATGCCGAGGGCGTTACGGATTAGAAACATGACAACGGCGATCTTCAGAAAGCCGGTCATGGTGACGACAAAGAACGGGATGAGTCCGGCCATCGTCAGGAAGACGATGATGCCGAGAACGTTGACGCCGGGTTCAGACATTCTCGAACAGCCTTGTGAGCCTAACACCAAGGCTGTCGCCGATCTTGACCAGTGTGCCGTGGCCGATGCGCCGTCCATTGGCGACGACGTCGAGGCTTTCGTCCATGGGACGGGCCAGCGGCACGATCGCGCCGGGCGCCAGCTGCCGAACTTCACGGAGCGACAGATCGAGTCGTCCCAGTTCGAAGACCAGCTTTACCGGCAGGTCGTCGAGACTGCCTTTGGCGACATCGCCATGCGACTTGTCCGGCACATTCTCCATGCTCCACTCCCACGCTGAGCTGCGACCTCGAATCGGTCCGGTCACGATTCGGCCGCCCGCGGCAGTGAGCTCAAGGGGGGCCACCAGATGCTCGCCGATCACCGCGATCGCCATGTGGGGCTGCCGGCAATGTTGGTCGACCAGCACCACGTCGCCGGGCGACAAACTGCCGACTTCGCCGACCGAAAAGGTCGCCGCAGCAACGCGAACGCATAGTGTGACCGCAAGATCTTCGATGGGGTTGAGGCTTGCGGCGCAGCGGTCAAGAAGCAGCGCAAGCTCGGTGACGTGGCCGGGCGCGAGCCGCAGCGCCGCCCAGGAGCTGCCGATCCCATCGACCTCGATCATGCAGGTGAGGACTGACGGGTCGGCGCTCTCGAACGGTTGCGATTCCGCGCGGGCAGCCGCGATGGCGAGACGACAGCCGACACTTTGCTCGAGCGCCGCAAGCTGATCGCGCAAGGCGAACTCGACCAGGATGCCGGCGTGCAGGGGCTTAAGGCCAGCAAGTGACAGAGTCGGATCGACGCTGGAGGTAATGGCCTCGATGAGCGAATTCGACACCCCCACCACGCCGGCGACGCCGCCGATCGTGAAATCGAGCCGATATCTAGGTAAAGGCGCGCCGAGCGGAGGCGGCCACGCGGCCGCAATCGTCGCGGAGCGGCCGGCGAGTTCGAAGTCGAGCTTGTCGCGGCGACGGTAAAACGCATTGAGCGATACAAGCTGCGCTGGCGCCACGGTCGGAAGCGCGGGTGCCTGTCCGAGCGCTGCGGCAGCGGTGAATCCGCTGTCACGCCTAATGTCTTCCGACAATTTCAGCACCGCGCCCCCCCGCCCCTGTTATCCCCATCCGCGCTCGGCCATCGCGGCGCCGCGATCCTCGTCGTCCAGTTCGGTGAGCGCCGTTTGCCGGAGCAATCGGCGCGCTGTTTCGCGTTGCAATACGAGAGCTAATTTGGTCGCAGCCCGTTGGCGCAAACGAAAGCCGTCCTGTGCCATGGCGTACGCCTTGCGCTGATCCAACAGCACGGCTTGCGCGCTCGCTGCGGCGGCGCGCAATCGCGCGGTCTCAAGCGCAAGCCTGGCGATTTCGGCCTGAACGCGGATAATCGCGGCCCGCGAGACGGCATGTCCCACCAGCGGGTCAAGCAGGCTGCGTTCGCGGGCGCGGGCCGCGGCTGCCTGCCGGGACACGGCGCCGGCCGCCGCGTCGGCGCTGTTTTCCGCGTGCCGGCGTCTTTCGTTTTGTGCGACAACAAGATCGAGTGCGCGCTGTTCGCGCCGGCGGCGCAGCGCGGCAAGTTGGTCCAAGCGGCTATCGGCGATCACGACGCGAGCTCTCTCATCTGCTGCCGCGTCTCCTCAAAGCTCGCGCAAGTACCGTTGGCCTGTCGCAGAAATCCGTCGATGCGCTTGATTTTGGCGATGGCCTCGTCGGCGATCGGATCACTGCCGCGCTGGTATTCACCGACGCGCAGGAGCAACTCGACCTCGGCATAACGGGCGAGGAGTTCGCGAATTTTCCCGGCATAAGTACGGTGCTCAGGCGGCGCCACCACGTCCATGAGTCGGCTGCGGCTGCGCAGCACATCGACCGCCGGGAAGTGATTACGCTGCGCCAGTTCCTTCGACAGGATCACGTGGCCGTCGAGGATGGCCAGCACTTCTTCGGCAACCGGATCGAGACCGATCTCGCCTTCCACCAATATCGTATAGACGCCGGTGATCGAGCCGCGCCCGACCGGACCGGCACGCTCAAGGAGGCGCGGCAGCACGGCAAAGAGCGACGGCGGGAAGCCACGACGCGTCGCCGGCTCGCCCGCTGCCAAGCCGATCTCGCGCTGCGCCCGCGCGAAGCGCGTGATGCTATCCATCAGCAGCAGAACGTGACCGCCCTGGTCGCGGAAATATTCCGCAATCGTCGTCGCGACGTGAGCGGCCTTGACACGCTCCATGGCCGGCCGATCGGAGGTGGCGGCAACGACGACGGCTCGCTTGCGATTGTCTGCGCCAAGCTGGCGCTCGATGAATTCCCGTACCTCTCGGCCGCGCTCTCCGACCAGAGCTACGACCACCACATCGGCATCGGTGCCGCGCACAATATCGGCGACCAGTGTCGATTTGCCGATCCCGGCCTCGCCGAAAATGCCGATGCGCTGTCCCCGCGCGCAGGTCATGAGACCGTCGATAGCGCGGATGCCGAAGCGGATCGGTACGCCGAGCAGTTCACGCGCGAACGGCGCCGGCGGCTGAGCACCGACCGGATAGAGCGCGTCGATGTCAGCCGGTGGCCACGGCTCGCCGTCGAGCGGTTCGCCGAGCGCGCTGATCGCCCTGCCGAGCAACCCCTTGCCCACCGGAATCCGCAACTCCGCGCCAGTCGCCACCACCTCGGTCAGACTAGACAGGCCGGCGAGTTCGCCGATCGGCGTCAGCACTGCCATATCGTCCAGCAGCCCGATCACCTCGGCGGCGACTTTCCGGCTCGTGGTCGGATCAACGAGATGGCAGATTTCACCGAGGCACACCTGGGGCATGCTGGCGTGAACGGTGACGCCGAGGAGGCGTCGAACTCGTCCTCTTGCGGGCCGCGGGGCGCCATCGCGCACCGCTCGTTGCAGGCGCGGCATTATCGATGCGAGCTGCGCGTCGAGATCGACCGGCGCTGACGTCATGACGCGCCATCCTGTTCGCGCCCGCCAAACGCCGCCGCGAAGGCTTTGAGCTGTGCTTCGATCCCGGCATCCACGACGGCAAAATCGCTGGCAACGATGCACGCATGTTCGTCGAGCGCGGGATCGGCCTCCACCGTTACGGCCGGACCGCCATCGTGTGACAACGCAGCCAAAGCGGCGCCGACCTGATCGACTGCCGCGGGGTGAACAGTGACCTTGAGCCATTTCTCGCGTCGAAACTCGGCGACCGCTTGGGTTGCCATGCGCGTTACGAGTTCGGCGGCATCAAACTGCCCAAGCACCCGGCGCACGACGTCCAGCGCCAGCGATCCGATCTCTGGCTCGAGCGCTGCAAGATGGCGATCTACCTTGACGGCGGTCTCGCTCAGGAGCCGAGCCGCTTCGTTTGCACCGGCCATTCGGCCCTCGGCAAAACCGCGGGCGTACTCGGCGGCGTAGGTCGTGCGCGCCGTCTCTTCAACCTGGGCGGCGGCGCGGCGGACCGCGGTGAGAAAACGATAGCCGTCCTGCCATATCTCAGCTTCCGCGGCCCGTAGAATTCTAACGCCAGGCCCCTGCGGCCGATCGTCGAGTGATACTTGGTTCACCTCGAACATCGCTTGCCTTCAACTGCTGGCACGGCGAACAATCGACGGACCGATTTCGGCGAAAGGCTCCGCCAGCCCGCCGTCGAGTTCCCACGTCGTCGGCAGCTTCAGCCACACACGCGCCCCGACAGCCACCGGCAGCGATTGGCACCACGCCGCGAAACAGCGCTTGCCGTCCTCGATCGCGCGCTCGCTCGCGCCCTTGAGTGGTTCGAGCACTTCACCCGATCTCGACAGATCGCGGTTGGCCAACGCAAAGGCGCAAAGCGCTTCGCCGAGTTGCTCGTGCAGCCACCGCACCTCCTCGGCAAGCACCACATTGGCGATGGCATTCGCCCAATAGATCGCTCCGGCGCGGCGGATGAGATCGACGAGCCGTTCGACCGGCGACAACGAGATCCTGCGATCGATATCCGTGATGGCATCTTCGGCAACTGGCGCAGCGAGCGCGTAGCGCTTGCTGATGAGATCCGACAATCTGCCCTGCAAGCGGCTCGCGCCGCGCAGGCGCTCGGCCAATTCGGGGCTGAATTCATCATCGAAACAAGCCGCCAAGCGGGCGGCGTCGATATACACGGCCGATTGCCGCATGAGGGTGCCCCAGTCCGTCGGCAGCACAGCGGGTTTGGCCTCAGTCACGGCGACTTCACCGCTTCGGGTGGGCGCAGCGGATAAACGCGCTGACGCTGACGCCACAGAATGAGACTGAGTGCCCCGGCAAGCACTGCGGCCAGAAGCGCCAGAGCGTAGAATGGCCAATTGATCGGGAACGACGCTTCGGCTACCGGCGGGTCATTCAACCCAACCTCGTCACGCGCCTGCACCGGCACGAGAATGACCGATACCTTGTCGTACGACAGTCCTGCCACTCCGTTGGCGACGAGCATCTTAATCTGCGGCACCAGGTCGTTCATCGGCCTATTGGCACGGTAGCGAATGAAGACGGACGCCGACGACGGCACGAGTTGTTGACGCAGCGGATCGTTCTCGGGCAACGCCAGATGAACTCGTGCGGAAAGCACGCCATCGATATCGGAGACCGTTCTCGAAAGCTCTTGGCTCAGCGCGTAGATCATCTGAGCGCGTTCTTGCACCGGCGAGGACACCAAGCCGTCGCGCTTGAAGACGTCGCCGAGGGTGGCGAATTTTTGCTTCGGCAGGCCGTTGTCGTTGAGAATGGTGACGGCATCAGCGAAGCGGCTGGACTCGACCGCGACCGAAACGCGATCCTCCTTGCCAAATGTGCGGTCAGCCGCGATGCCGTGCTGTAGCAGCGTCGCCACGATCTCGTTGGCTTGCCGCTGATCGAGATCGGTATAAAGATCGACCTTGCAGCCACCAAGCATCAGAATGCCGAGGATGGCCAGCACTGGCCGCAAAAGCGCGGCCCGCCGGGCAACGCGCCGCAACGGCTGTGCTGAGAGCATCACGCCCAACGGAACCCTCCAGCTCAACAGACCCTCCGGATTGTCACTGCCCCTTGAGCAGCGTGTTGGCCGAATGGGAAATTTGCGACGTCCCGCGGACAACGAGCGCTGTCTCAGTCGCGAAATTCATCGATGCCAGCGCCACGTCCATGGTGCGCTGGAGTTGCGCGAGATCGACCGCGACTCCCGGCGAGACCTCGCTTTCGCTATCGAACGGCTCGAGGCGTTCACGCGCCGGGCCGCCATGCAGCGCGAGCGTAGCCTCACCCGACGGCGACGCTGACGCCGTGTTGATCGCTACGTCGACCCCGCCGTCATCATTGGCGTCCCAGTCTGGCGAAATCCCTTTTTCAACGCGCCGCGCATGTTCGAAATAGCTGCGCAGGGTGCCAAATAATTCGGCGGCAAGAGCCGCCGGATTGGCGGCTTGCTGTGTACCGGACAGAGCGCCATCCTGCATCTGTGCGGCAAACTCAGAAAGCGGCTGCTCGGACTGCGCGCCGGTTACGGGTGCCAACTGACCGTCACTCGACACCAGGGGTACGGCGCTGATCGTTGCGCTCATTGCAAATCCCTTATCGCATGCTTGCCTTGCGACGTGGCCGACTAGGCAATCCACGGCCCGTGCTAGCTATTGTCGGTCGAATCGTCCTGCATCGTTTCCTGGAACTGGCTCGCAGTCTGCATGAGCTGGTTGAACATCATCTCAAAGGTCGTCTCGGCGACGACCCCGACGACCTGATTCACCGCGGCCTGATTTTGCGAACTGCCGCCGGGCGAGCCCGTCACATTACTGATCCCGTCCATTGCTGTTCTCCTCGCGTCCCAAGTTGCCGTGGTTCTATTTGGATCAAAACTCATCCCTGCATCGGACCCGCCATAGTGGGCCTCGAAATCGCCGACGTGCTGCCGCGGAATACGCGCACCCTGATCTCGTCGTCGGACTTATCCTCTCGCACCACCGGCGAAGCGGTGCGCGCCAAGGTCTGCCGTACTAACGTTATGAATGGCGGCGGCCCGGAAACCGAGATGACGCTGCCATCCGCCGTGCTCCGCACCGGAAACCGCGGATCGGCGATGCCGAGCGTCTTCAGCTCATCCAGCAGATTCTTCACAGGCAACCGGCCGATATTCATCAATTCCGTCTTGACTTCGGTCCTGGCGTTGATGTGCAGCGTGGCGCCGTCGAAATACCAGACGAGCCCATAACTCGCACAGAGTTTGTTCAGAAACTCCTTGGCTGTCGTGACTGGCAGCTGGCCGCGCAGCCGGCCCTTGACCTGATCGCTGAGTTCGACCGGCACATCGACGTTGCGACCGAATTCGGTCAGTACATCTTTGATGTCCTGATCGATCACCAGATATTTGTACGGCCCCGGCGGCCATTTCGGTTCCAGGCCCCGCGCCGGCGCGATCAGCCCGACGAGGGCCACCGCAATAACCAGAGCCGCGGGGAGCTGCTGCGACATACTCAGAAAGCGGCGCTCAAGACACGCGCAATACTTCAGGTTCCGCAAAATCTCGAGACAAACGCCACGATTTACTTGAACTGGACTCATGATTTCACCAAGCATTATAAAGTATATCGTTCGATAGGTCTCCGATCGCGCGCATATAAATTGATTGAAAGCATTATTGTTCCGTTCTCTTGGCAATATTGTGGCTTATCTCGCAGCAAATTGTCGCGCGATTTCAAAAATGAATACATTGTACAATATTATGTATAAGGTAATTGCCAATCTAATATTTGTAATTGACTTGTCGTCTATTCGGTTTAGCGTCGCGAAAGCTTGTTGCGTTTCGTCGCGGCAGCACTTTCGTTCGACCATGCCGGGACGCCAACGCGGCGGCGCAAGCCCCCGCAAGTAAGCGGGACCATCATCCGCCGGCACCGAGGCGGACAGGGCATTCGTCATCCACCTCTAAGGAGACAGCGATCATGGGTAATTCAGTCTCAAGTCTCAACAACTCGTCGAGCAGCAATAGCAGCAGCGGCGTCGACCTGTCGCAACTGCAGCAGATCGAGCAACAGGCGCTCTCGGACATGAACGCGATTTCGGAGAACCAAATCCAATTTAACACGCAGATGAACCAGGCCAAGGCGACGAACCAAGCCGCCAATTCGTTCCAGCTCAACGCCTAATGCGCCACAGCGCCGGCGCACCGGCGCTTCATTCATGCGATCGGTCTCGCGGCCGCCACTCAGGCGGCGGCGAGACCGCGATCTTGGTGTTTGATCGAAAGCGTGCTCGCGAGTGTTAGGTGCCATCATGGCTTCTTCGACCGCCAAACAACAATCGACCAAGGCGGACGGCTGCGACGCGCAGGCGACCAAGCTCCAATTCGAAGTGGTTGCCGGCATCCATCGCGGCGTAGCCCTGATGCTCGACAAAACCGATTATCGCATCGGCTGTTCGCCTCGAACGGATATCGTTCTCAGCGATCCCGGCATTGCCCCCGAGCATGCGGTCCTGCGCGTCGAAGGCGCGACTGCGTGCATCGATGCGACTGGTGGCGAGATCAGTGTTGGACAGAAACTAATTCCCTTGGCGCATGGCTGTCGCGTCCTCTTGCCCGCGGAAGTCGCGTTGGGCGAGGCGCGACTATATCTGTCGAGGCCCGCCACGGCGGGATTCCCCGTTCACGGCGCCGGACCGTTATTGAACGCAGCCGGGAGATTGCTTGCCGACAAGCCGATTGCCACAGCAAGCACCCTGATCTGCTCCGCTTTTGTCGTTACCGCAGTCGCGCTGGGCCTACCGCAAACGGCGCAAATGAATGGCGCCCAAGCCGAAACCGAGGCGGCCGGTGCACGAAGCATCGCTGCGGACCGGAATATTGCGGTGGCGACGGTTACGGCCGTACACGAGCGGAGCTCGAACACTCAATCCGTATCGGATACTCAATCCGTTTCGACTGCCGCGCGGGACCTCAGCGCACACCTCGACGCAGCCAAGATCTATACGCTGCGAGTCAGCGTCATCGACGGCCGGCTTGCCGTGTCGGGAAAACTGACAAAACAACAAACGCGCGACTGGACCGCCATCCAACAATGGTTCGATAAGACCTACGGTAGCCGCATTGTACTGACCGCCGACGTTAGCGACGACAGCAGCGTCATGCCGACATTGCAGCTGCAGGCGATCTGGTACGGCGATCACCCTTACATCATCACCGCAGAAGGCGCGCGCTACTACAAAGGCGCAGTGCTCGACAACGGCTGGATCATCCGGGAGATCACTGCCGATCGGCTGCTGCTGGCTAGAGACGGCGAGACCGTGGCTCTGACTTACTGAACACGTCAATCGCAGCCTCGCTGTTGGGCCTGCACAAGCGAACGAGAAAGGTTCACGACATGGACGGCGGCAGGATCGAGAGTGAGCGCCTCGGCCTCGCGCTCGACCGCATCGGGCAACGAGCGCCGGGGCCAACCGCAGAAGTGAGGCCGTTGGAGACGCGCCCCGCGGCAGCTAAGCGCACGACGCCTGAGGATTTGGAGGTATTCGTCGACCCGGCAGAGCAACGCGCAGCCAACTCGCCGCGTCGTCATATCGCCGATTTCATTGCGCCGAGAATATCCGATCCGACAGTTCTGCAGTCCGAACGGCTGGTGCCGATCCTCGAGCATTTGGTTAGCGGCACCCTGCCAAATCTCAAGGATGGGGAGGAGTTGCGCGCGCTGGCCGGCGCGCTGATTGCGGACGAGATTGCACGCCATCGCTATCTATTGACGCGACTGCACAGCGGCATTGCTTCATGAGGGGGCTGGTCGACCAAAGCGCGGTGCAGCTCTTGCACGCACTGGGTTACCTCTATGGACGGCAAGGCGAGACCAAGCGCGGGCTCGTCCTGCTCTTGCTGGCAGCGCGGCTCGCGCCCGATGACGTCGGCATTCTGCGCACGCTGGTCCACGCTTTCATGCTCGACGGAGCGCCGGAGCGGGCCATAGCGGTCATCGAACGGCTGCGGTCGATGCAAGAGGCGGATCACCCGGCTCTTCATCTATTGATGGCACGCGCGTTATGGGCATGCGGGCGTCGGGTCGAGGCGCGCCGTTCATTTCACGATTTTCTCGAGCGCCATGATCGGCCATGACCTCGCCCGGCATCTTCTCCCGCACACTCGCCGTCATCTCCCGTCGTGGCGACCTCGCGATCGCGACGCTGGTGCTGGTCGCCATCGCGATGATGATCATTCCATTGCCGACGCCGCTGGTCGACGTGCTGATCGCCACCAACATGGCCGCAAGTGCCCTCGTTTTGCTGGTAGCGTTCTATATCGCCGAGCCGGTCGAGCTTTCGTCGCTCCCATCGGTCATCCTCATTGCGACGCTATTTCGTCTTGCCATAACGATCACCACAGCGCGGCTGATCCTGCTGCAAGGCGACGCCGGAGAGATCATCAATGCGTTCGGCAGCTTCGTCATCGGTGGCAACATTGCGGTCGGTCTGGTCATTTTCCTGATTATCACGGTGGCGCAGTTCGTCGTGATCACCAAAGGTGCTGAACGCGTCGCCGAAGTGGCGGCCCGCTTTAGCCTCGACGCTCTCCCCGGCAAGCAGATGAGCATCGACAGCGATCTGCGCAGCGGCGTGATCGATCAAGCTGAGGCGCGACGCCAGCGTCACCGCCTGGGCCAGGAAAGCCACCTTTACGGCGCCATGGATGGCGCCATGAAATTCGTACGCGGTGACGCCATCGCCGGCTTGGTCGTCATCGTCGTCAATCTGATCGGCGGGCTCGCGATCGGCACCATGCAGCACGCTCTGTCGCTCGCCGAAGCGGCGCAGACATACTCGCTGTTGACTGTCGGCGATGGCCTCGTGGCACAAATCCCGGCGCTGCTGATGTCTGTCGCCGCTGGCACAGTCGTGACCCGCGTCTCCTCGACTGAGCGACGCGACCTCGGCACTGAAATTTCGGGGCAGCTGTTGAAGCAGCCGCGCGCTCTCACCCTCGGCGCGGTGATCATGCTGGCGCTCGCTGCCATCCCGGGCTTTCCAGCGCCGGCGTTCCTCGCCCTGGGCGCCGCCTTTGCGATCGGCAGCTATTTGGGCCACCGGCGATTGGCCGCGCTCACGGCACAGACGACAGCCGGCCCGGCGCTCGGCCCGTCGGAGCAGCCTCAGCGAATAGAACCACCCAAGCCGGCCGCCACCGAACCTGCCCGGCGGCCGCGCTACCGCGTCATCGCAGCTATCGGCCGTCAGCTCGCAGAGGCAGTTGCGCCCCAAGCCTTCACCGAGGCCGTTACACAGATGCGCCAATTTTTCGCCGCCGACCTCGGTGTCGAGTCACCGCCGGTAGAGCTTTACGTCGACCAGCGCATCGAACCGCAGCATTTCCATCTCGATCTCGAAGGCGTGCCGGTGGTCGAGGGTGACATCCCGCCCGGTCGTCTCCTGGTCGAGGCCGATGCGGTCGACCTCGAGCTGCTTGCGGTGCCATTCGAGGTGGGGCCACGCATCATCGGGCGGCAGCCGACGATCTGGGTCGAGCAGCAACATGAGCAGACTCTTGCCGCCGCCGGCGTCGAATTTCTTACTCCAACGCAAGTGCTGGTGCGATGCCTGTCGCAGACGTTGCGGCGCTATGCGACGCAATTCGTCGGCATTCAGGAGACGCGCGAACTGCTTGCCCAAACCGAGCGCGACTATCCCGAGCTCATGAAGGAGGCCTTAAAGATTGCCCCCCTGCAGAAGATCGCCGACATCCTGCGCCGGCTTCTGGAGGAAAACATACCGATCGGCAATTTACGCCTCATTCTCGAGGCGGTGGTCGAATGGGGACCGCGCGAACAGGATGTCGTACTGTTGGTTGAGTACGTCCGCATCGCGCTGCGCCGCCAGATTTGCTTCCGCTGCGCCGATCGCTACCGCGTGATCGCCGCCTACATGCTGGAACGCTCAGTCGAGGACACGCTGCGCTCTTCAGTGCGTTCTACGGCAGTCGGCGCATTCTTGAGCATCTCGGACGCGGCGGCACGACCGATCATCGAGCGCATACGACGGGCGCTCGCCACGGCGCCAGACGCCCACCCGGCGGTACTCGCCTCGATGGACGTGCGCCGGCACGTGCGCAATTTGCTCACCCGCAATGACATCGACGTTTCGGTTTTGTCGTATCAGGAGCTGGCGCCGGAATTCAGCGTTCAACCGCTCGCAACGATTGCCAGCGAGTCGGAGAAGGACGCCATCGAGGGCAGCGTCGAGCAGCGATCTGAACCGGCGAAGCCCGATGCCGGGCAGTTTGCATCCCATGACATCGCTGCAAAAACGCCGGTTGAGGCCGTTGATGGGAGAGCTGCATGAGTATGGCGTATCGACTTCCGGTGCCCTTTCGCGCTGCGCACGGCTTGCGCGGCCGGCCGCCGGCGAGCCTGCAGCGTCTCCGTCTCGCGCAGTGGCTTTTGTTGTTGATCGCAGCGCTCGCTGCTCTCTGTATCGCGCCGCGCTCCAGCTGTGCCCAAGAATTGAAAACGAATGTCCCGGTCGCGACGGCGAGCAATCTATCGATCCAGCTGATGGTCGGCGAGGGGCGTATTCTGCACTTCGACGGACCGGTCGATTCCGTTTTCGTCGCCGATTCCTCGATTGGCGATGTGCGGGTCGTGGCGCAGGATGTGGTCTATGTGTACGGCAAAAAGAGCGGGACAACCAATCTCATTGCCCTGTCGTCCGACCAGAAGATCCTGGCAACAATAGAGTTTCGCGTATCGATCAATCCGCAGCCGGCCAACGAGGCCCGGCAGAGACTGCAGCCCAGCTCAACAACGGAGATTTCCATCTTCGGCGATCGCGCCGTCGCCACCGGCCATACCCGCCGCATCGAGGAGGCTGTAGACGCCGAGAACGCGGCCGAAATCTATTCCCCGCCGGGACAGCCGCCGATCAACAACACCACGATCGCCGATTCTCAGCAGATCAACATCCGTGTGCGCTTCGCTGAAGTGTCGCGCAACGCCCTGCAGGCGCTTGGTTTCAACTGGAAGATCTTTGCCGGCGCGGGCACCTTGGGTTACGGCAGCGGCATCAATATCGACGTTCTGGTCGAAGCGTTGCAACGCAATGGCTTGCTGACCATCCTGGCCGAGCCAAATCTGACGGCAGTCACCGGACAAACGGCGAGCTTCCTCGCCGGCGGCGAGGTTCCGGTTCCAATCGCTCAGCCCGGCGGGACGATGTCGATGGATTATAAGTCGTTCGGCGTGTCGCTCGAATTCACTCCGACGATCATCAGAACCAACCGGATCGCCCTGCACGTTCGCCCCGAAGTCAGCGCCATTTCGCCGGTCGGCGGAGTGAAGTTCAACGGAATCGAGGCGCCAAGCTTCACCGTCCGCCGCGCCGACACAATCGTCGAGGTTGCGAGCGGCCAGACCTTCGCCCTTGCCGGCCTGTTTCAGCGGCAAATGTCGGAGGAGATCGACAAATTCCCATTCCTCTCCGACGTCCCCGTGCTCGGCGCCCTGTTCACCTCCGAGCGATATCGTCGCGATGAAACCGAGCTTGTGATCCTGATCACGCCTTATCTGGTGAAGCCGACCTCAGATCACGACGTCGCGACGCCGCTTGACCGGCCACCGGTGCCTCCGCCACCGGCGCCAGCCCGCGTCACCGCGATCAACCCGGAGCGATCGTCGGGCCTCATCTTCAAATAATTCATCATCGAGAAACGCCCATGCTGCGACATCCCCATCGGCTCAAGCGTGCGCTCGAGCAACTCGCGTCGAAACGTTTTGCCATCGCGCTCCTCGCCCTCGGCGGCTGCGCGCAGATGCCGCCCGACTATTCAGCGAATTATCATTACATGCCGGTTGTCTCCCCCGGCGAGCCCGGCCGCGTGCATTATGTGCTGGTGCCCGACGCCTGTCTGATGCCGGACCCGACCGACCACATGCTCGGTCCGCGACTGCCGCCCGGCTGCGCCAATGCCGCCAATCTTTTGGCCATGACCGAGCGAAAGCGCGACCTCGTCAGAGGCCGCAAGCTCGGCGCGGCGCCGGCTGCGCCAGCGGCGAGAGCCGCCCAAAAGTACATTTATGGCCCAAGCGAGTCGCTCGGTGCGGGCGCCGGCAAGCCGATGCTCGCCAACGCGCCGGGGGGCACGACGGTCGAACCAGAACCCACAACAGTATCGCCCACAGCACCCCAGAATATAAGTCGCTAAATGGGCGCCGCAGCCGTCGAGTCCACACAGCAATGGCAGAGCGCTTCAGCGGCGCATCATGCCCAGCGCTTTGGCCCGGGTTTTCGGATCCTTCATGCCGCGAATGGCTTCGGCATGTTTGAGCAGCGCCGCGAATTCGTGCTGCGACAATTCGGGCGCGACCGCACGCATTTCGTCGCCGCTGCGCCCGATCAGGCCCAGTACAACGACGAGGTCGCGGCGATGACGCTCCTCGGCCGCCGGCGATTGCGCAATCTCATGAGCAAGCGTTGCCGCTTTGTCGGCATCGCCAGCCAGCGCCGCCGCGAGGGCAAGATTCGTCGCGATATCGAGATCGTCCGGGGCCACCGCCCTGCCCTTTTCGAACGAATCTTGTGCATCGGCGAAATGCCCGGCCATGATCTGAGCGACACCAAGCCGATTGTAAGCCATCCCGGTATTGAGGCTCGGCGCGGCCTTGGCGAGATCGGCAAGTCCCTCGTCGAGCAAACCGCGTCGCACCAAGGCGGCGCCAAGGCCAAGAAGCGCATTGTCGTCGCTCGGTTCTTTGATAAGGGCGGCGCGATAGGCTTCGATCGCCGGCTTAATCTGGTCGGCCCGCATGTAGGCATCGCCGAGACGCACGTTGGCGTCCGGCGCATTTCCCGACACGGCGACGGCCTGTTGATAGAGCTTCAAAGCGGTGTCGTTCCCGCCATGCGCTTCAATGTCGTCGGCGAGGCGGACCAAGCTTTCCGATTTGTTCACATCCGCCACTTGGCCGTCCGATTTGTCCGCATCACCCGCCTGGTCGGCTTTGTTGCTGCCGCCGTTCGCGGCTTCCGGCACAGGCAAGTTCGCGCAGCCGCTGGCGAGAACCGACAACAACACAAGTACAAATATCGTATGGACGCGCATCACTCACCTACCCCCGGGTCGCCCCACCTCACTTTCAGCGCCTGGTCAAAATTGTTTCTCGATTTGATCTTGCGAATGATGGGGAACGCCGGGCCGCTATCGTTTCCGCTAACGTCGCTCGGTGTCGTGTCCGGATTTTGCCGTGCAGGAACAAACTGAACAAAAATCGCTGCCGGCGTCGGTAAAGAAGCTCAGGGACGCTCGGCGCAAGGGCCAAGTATCGCACAGCCGCGATCTTGTTGCCGGCTTCACGCTCACCGCCACGCTCATCTATCTCCTGTTCACTTTGCCGGTGCTGGGCGATCATCTGCAAAAGCTGGTCGATCTCGTTTCGCAAGCGGCCAATCGTCCCTTCGCGGAAACATGGAGGCACGCCGTCAGCGTTGCTGTCGGGATCATCGTTCTCGTCAGTCTGCCGCTGGTCGCAATAATCGTCGTTACTGCCCTCGTCTCCGGCATGGCGGGAACATTCGGCCTGGTGTTTTCGTTCGACCCCGTCAAGCCAAGGTTCGACCATATCAATCCGGCGGAGGGCCTGAAGCGGATCGCGTCTCTGCGCAACGTCGTCGAATTCGCCAAAGCGGCCATCAAGGTCGTCGTCCTTACTGCGGCATTCTGGCTTGTGCTGCGCGGCGCAATCCAACCGCTTTTTGAGGTGCCAAGCTGCGGCGAAACCTGTCTTTCCCAAACAGCTCTCGCAGCATTCAAGCCGCTCGCGGCAACCGCGATGGTGGCCTTCGTGGCCATCGGTCTGCTCGACCTCCTCGTGCAGCGCCAACTCTTTCTGCGCGACATGCGCATGACGCGCACCGAGTCCAGGCGCGAGGTGAAGGATCTCGAAGGCGACCCGCTGATCCGCGGTGAGCGGCGGCGCATGCGCACGCAACTGACCACGACCCGGCAGGTGCGCGTCGGTCTGCGGCATGCCGTCATTGCGGTGTTCCACGATGACCAGATCGTCGGCCTGCGTTATCGGCCGGGTGAGACACCGATTCCCGTCGTTGTCTGCAAAGGCTCCGGTGCAGCCGGCATGCGGATGCTCGGCGAAGCGCGCCAGCTCGGCATCCCGGTCGTCGACAATGCGACGTTGGTCGCTGCGCTCTTAGCGCGGCACGCCGTGGGCGATACCGTCGTGTCCGATCTGTTCCAACCGATGGCCGAGACGCTCGTCGCCGCCGGTTTTTCCTGACCAAGCCTGACCACCCGACGCGGGCACCGTGGCTTGCCACGATGTGGCCGGAGGCCGCCGCGGCATTCGCTATCATCAAAGCCTCATGGCGCGGCTATCGTCCGGGCGGCCCAGTCGCGTCGCGTCGTCTGCCCGGGCCTCCAGCGCGTCCAGCGCGATTCGCATCACGTCTGCCTTGTGACGGACATGTCCGCGCGCAATCTGCGCGAATTGAGCTCCATCGTGGGCTTCGAGCGCCACCATCATCTGCTCGTGATCTTCGACGGCCGCGGCCCATTGCGGCGGTGACTTTGGCGCGACAAAAAACAAGGTGCTGAGACGAGCCTGCAGCATATGATAGGTTTCGCTCAGCGTCTTGTTGTCGGCCACCTCGAAGATCGCCTCGTGAATGGTGCGATTGAGTTTGTTATAGGGCGCTTTTTCGCCGTGGCTGAAATGCTCGACCATCTGCTTGTGGGTGCCCCTGAGGCGGTCGAGACTTTCCTTATCGATGCGCGCGCAAGCAAGCTCTCCGGCCATCGCTTCGAGCGCTCCCAGAATAGGGACGGTCTCCTCCACCTCCTTGCGCGTGACACGCACGACAGTGGCACCCTTGTTGGGCAGGAGCCGCACCAAGCCTTCCGCCGAAAGCACTTTGAGCGCCTCGCGAAGCGGCGTCCGCGACACGCCGAAACGCGTGCACAGGCGTGCTTCGGCGATGCGACTTCCCGGCCGCAGCTCGCCTTCAATGATCATATTGCGCAGCAGCGCGACGAGTTCGTCGTGAAGCGTTCTCCGAAGAATGGCGGGCTGAACCGGCATACGAAGCACCTCGAACGCACAAGTGGCAGGGGCTTGTCGACAACGATGGCTTGGAGAAAGCCGACGGACGGAAGCAAGGGTTTCCCGACGCGCCTAGGAGCGGCGTCGCACCAGTCTCGCCGTCACGGCGAACTGGCGGACCGAGTATGTGAAAAGCCACAGCGCACGAGCGTTTCCCCATGACATCCCCCAGGTCCACACTCACCTTAATCAAGCGTTGCATGGCGTCATAACATCGACACGACAGAACAACGGCGCAGAAGTGCCATGGAGAGGGCAAAACAATGGCTCGAGCGCTCGCGAGCGCGAAATCACGAATCTGGACAGTGATCCGTCGACCCGACATGGCGCACCTTTATTGCGCGCATGGCGGACGGCAGGCGCCGGCGATGATTGAATACAAAATTACGTATGCAAGCTGTCTCCATGCAACGCCCGATGACGTGCAACTCGCGGCACCGCCCCAATGCGCTGCTCAGCTCCCGCCTCGCACACACAATTTCTGCAACGTTCGCCCACAATGCCGAGCTTCCGTCTTGAATACATTACGCTGAATGATGCATGAAATTTTTTTTGATCGTTGCCGCCGCGGATGCCTTTCCATCACCTCGTTTGCGGATTTTAGTAGAGCGCCGTTCGTCGACATTACCTGTTGGACGAACATCATCGCGAGAGGATGAACCTCAATGCAGATCAACCTTAATGCGCAAATGAACACGAACTGGGACCCCTCGATGTCGAATCAAGGCCTTTGGCAGGAGGCCATGTCCAGACACCACCATTGCCAAGGCATGGACGGTTCCTCGAATGGACAGCAAGGCCTGAGCGGACAGATCCAGCAGCTCGAGCAGGAGATCCAGTCGCTCGAAAGCCAAATCTCCTCGCTGCAAAACAACGGCACATCGAACGCAAGCCAGAGCAGCAATTCAAATTCGGGTTCGATGTGGGGCAATATCGCTCAGGATGCCATAACGGCGATCGGAATGTTTCTCTAATCGCACCGTTATCGCGCGACGCGCGCGTACGGCAGCAAACAGACAACACGTTTTGGCGGGGATCCAACCAGGTTGGATCCCCGCCCGCCTCAACGCGAACAGACGGCGTCCAAACGAAGAATTTCACGACTACCTGTCCCTGCGGGAACCCAATCCACCATCCTAGTCAGACCGCCGGACTCGGCGGGGGGGTGACGGATGATTTCTGCACGCTGCCTGGCGGATGAACTGTTTTGCACGTGAAAGCGAACGCAGGCTTTGGTCGATGGCGTATGGCGCTCCACAACCGGGTCGGAAGAGTAGCGAGCAGTCCGCAACGAGCGACGCGATTTGGAGGACAAAAGGATGAGCCTTTTAGGAGATGTTCTTGGTTTCGCCAAAGGCGTCGGTGACAGTGCTTGGGATGCCATGAAGGGCACTGCTACTGGCGGCGCGCATCTCGCCGAGGACGCCTATAAACTCGCCACGGACAGCCACGATCGCGAGCAGGCGTGGAATTCAGCGGTCAATCAGGTCAAAGCCGCCGCAAATTCCGTCGCTACTGGCGTTCGCACCGTTGACGCGGCAAAAGAGCAATGGATTAACGCGGGGGAGAAATACCTGGAGAAGAAGGTCGACGATGGCCGCGCCTGGCTGCGTGCGAACGGTGGAGGCGTAGGGCAAGCGGTCTCCGACCAAATCGGCTTTGACGAAGGAGTTGCTGGATCCGTCTTTGATGCCGGCAAGGGACTCGTGCAGCTCGCTGACGGCGTGCAGTCTTTGACCAATCCGATCGAGTGGGCGGCCAATCCGGAGGCGAACGTCGCGCGTATCAAATCCACGGTGAACACCGTGGAGACGCTGGGGAAGCTCGCAAGTCTCGCTGACCCGGCGAGCTGGATGACCAACTCACAGGGCAACGCGCGTCTGGCGGGCGCCCTGTGGAACAGTGCCGCCACCAGCTTCAAAAATGATCCAGCCAAGTTCACCGGGAACGCCGTCGGGACCATTGCCACATTGTTCATTCCGGGAGCGGACGGCGCCGGAGCCGTTGCCGACGCTGCCAAGGTGACCGAGCTGACGACGGATGTCGGCAAAGCAACTGCCATCACCAACGACGTCAGTAAAGTAACCACCATCACTGGGGACGCTACCAAGGTCGCCGGGGACGCCAGCAAAGCGGCCGTCGCCGTCCATGACGGCGGCGAAGCGGTCGAGGCGGCCAAACCGGTGCAGATCACGCTACGCGGCGTTGACCACACCATTCCTGATTGGCATATGCAGGAGATCAGCTACGCCAAGCGGACGGACGCGGCGCGTGAGGCGTTGCGCGCCGACTTCCCGCCGATACGGAGGGCCTTCCTGAAAGACTTGGCCGAGAACCACACTGCGACGCTGCGTGATGCCGGCATGTCGAATTCGGATATCGCGATGATGGCGAAGGGGCGGGTACCGTCGGGCTATCAGGTGCACCATTTGTTGCCGCTCGACGATGGCGGAACCAATGCGACCAGCAACCTGGTATTGATCAAGAACGACCCTGACCACATGTTGATCACGCGGTATCAGATCGAACAGACGCAGGGGATGTCGGCTGGCCAGACACGGAAGCTGGAATGGCCGATGCCGGACTCGCAGGTGCGTGTATGGCCAGAAACACCGGACGGTGGTGCCTATCCCACCAAGCATTAAGCGGGAAAGCGAGCGATGTCGGATATCGATGACCTGCTTGCGGAAATCAACGCTGAGCAACGCGAATTTGAACAGAGGATCTGGCCGCCCGCGGCGCCAGATGCAATCGAGCGGCTGCGTAGACTTGCCCGAGATACGCTTCAGACAGACGTGTCGGACGACTATGTAACCTTCCTTGGCAGGAACGACGGGCTCGACTTCAACGGCCATGTGATCTACGGCGCGACCGAACACAAGGAGCCGTTCTTGTCGGGCTTTGTCGAGGCGAATGAGCGCCTTGGCGGGCCGCAAGCCGGACACATCTATTACGGAGACACTGGCGATCAGCTCTACGCGCAGAACCGGACCAACAGGACATGGGTCGCACTGGACCGGCCGTCACTGGATGTCATTGCCACGTTCCCCAGTTTCAACGCGATGCTCGCGAAGATATTGCGTGACGCCGTCGAGGAATGACAAGTCATTCGCGCGATGCCGTTTGATGCCGAAAATGGAGGCGGCATCGATCGCCTGCATCGAGAGAGGCCCATCGTGCGAAAGAGCGTCAGTCGATACCTTGCTGCCGCCATCGTTTCGACAGCGCTGTTTTCGAATCTTCCGGCCCCGGCGACCGCGGCGAAAGTTTCGACTGAACCGGATGTGCCCGCTGGCGACATGTGCGGGCATGTGCAGAACCGCGCCGTTCGAGCCCTGATTGCCTCGTCCGACGACAGCACTTTCTCGGTCGATTCCATCCGCGACGAACCCGGCAAGCTCACCTGTGTCTGGTCCGCACAGAAAACCGATGCGCCGGAGGGCTCTGCGCCCGATGCAACTCTTACGCTCGATTTCTATCACTATGCGAGCGTCGCGCGTGCCCGGACCGAATTGCGCGGCTTCGGGGTCGCGCCGCACGCGCCGCAGAGTGTCCAAACCGATAGCGTAGACGACGAAGTCATCCAGCTCTCGCCGGGCATGAAGGCGGCACGTCATGGCTCGGACATTGCGGTCGTCCGAGCAACTGTGCCGCAGTCCATTTCGCAACGCCCGGACTGGGATTCGCGGTTCGAAGCGTTGACCTTGACCGGCAGCGGCGCTCAGTTGCTGACGTCGTCAGAACCACCCGCGCCTGCGTCCGCTGCTCCGTCACCGGCCGTCGCGTCCAGTGCATGGCGGCCCCCGGAACATCTTCCTCCGGCAAGCAGCACGATGTTTGTGCCGATCGTACACGTGATGTGGCTGCTGGCGCATTGGGGTTTCGGATTCGTGGCGGTCGCGATGCTGTCCTCGTTCCTCATTGGCGCCGTCGCGATCAGTCTGCGTCGCTTTGCGATCCTCTGGTTCGTGCCCGTTATCATCGTGTACGCGTTTCTGAACTTGGCCAACGGCCCGGATTGGGTTGCAGCACTCATTTACCGCTTCGGCAGTCAGGCTCCAGCGACCGTCACCGGTACGTTCCCGACCAACGACGTTTACAACAATCAGGATGTCGTCGGCTTTCACGTCCTGATTCGCCTCACTGACGGAACCATCGTCGAAACCACGTTCAGAAGCGACGACTTCAACGTCTATCCGCCGCGAAACGCCACCCGCTATCCGGATAGCGGCGACGTCTTCACTGTCCGGTATCTGCGCGGCTATCCAGACGATTTCGTGATCGTCCGCAACGACGGGAGTCCGTGGAGCAACAGGCTGCGTTGCGAAGATCTGGCGGTTGAGGCTGATCAGGCGGACCGGAAGACAAGCTTTGCGCAGCAGAATCTGGCCTTCCGACAGGCGGCGCAAGCCGCTCATGATGCGTTGCAATCGGCCGGATGTCAGGCGGACGACAGATCGAACTGAGGGCGGCCATCCGGCGTCAGGAGCCGGATCGCCGTCGCCAAGCGACCTTGCACCTCAATGCACCAATGCTTGGCGCATGGGACCAGGAGATCGGACCGGTTTCACCGCGCGCAGGCTGTGCCCACAGGTCGACACCGAAGCCTGAGCAAATATCGCATATCGAGCATCCACCGCATTGATTCAACCTGCCGCGCCGGACGCGAGCAAAACAAAAATTGCATTCCCCAGATCGAACCAATCAGGCTCCAGGCAGT
>JASHVN010000558.1 GCA_030044555.1 Xanthobacteraceae bacterium
GCGCGGCTGAGATCAAACCCGTCGAACCTGTCTGGGTCATTCCAGCGAAGGGAGCCGCGCCTGACGGACCGCCTTCCATATGTCGCCAAAAAACCGCGCGTCGCCATTATCGGCGCGGGCGTAGTCGGCCTCGGCATTGCCTGGCGGCTGGCCGGACGGGCGGCGGTCGAGATATTCGACCGCGGCGCCGCCGGCTCTGGCGCGAGCCACGCGGCTGCCGGCATGCTCGCAGCAGCTTGCGAGGCCGAGCCGGGCGAGGAGGATTTGGTCGCGCTCGGCCGCGAGAGCCAGGCGCGCTGGCCCGCCTTTGCCGACGAACTTTTGCGCGCAAGCGGCGTCGACGTGGAATTGCGCCGCGAGGGCACGCTGGTTCTGGCGCTCACCGCGGACGATCAGGCCGAGATCGGCCACCGCCTGGAGTTTCAGAAAAAACTCGATCTGCCGCTCGAATGGCTGCCGGCCGCGGCGACCCGCGCGCGCGAGCCTCACCTTGCGGGCAAGATTGCCGGCGCGCTGTTCTCGCCGGAGGATCATCAGGTCGATAACCGCAAGCTGGCGCAAGCGCTGAGGGTTGCCGCCGAAGCGTCCGGTGCGACTATTCACGAGCACCGGCCCGTGAAGGAAATTCTGGTGCAGAGCGGGCAGGCGAGGGGGATGGTGCTCGAGGACGGCACGATTGTCTCCGCCGACATTGTGGTGCTTGCTGCCGGCGCCTGGTCACGCGGTATTGGCGGACTGCCGCCGGATCGCCGCCCGCCGGTACGGCCGGTCAAAGGTCAGATGCTGGCACTGCAGATGGACGCCGCGGCGCCCCTTCTTCATCACGTGCTGTGGGCGCCGGGCGCCTATCTGGTGCCGCGCCGCGACGGCCGGCTGATCGTCGGCGGCACGGTCGAGGAGCGGGGCTTTGATACGACCATCACAGCCGGCGGCCTGCTGACGCTGCTTGAAGCCGCATGGCGCGCGGTTCCGGCCATCGAAGACTTGCCGGTCGCCGAGACCTGGGTCGGCCACCGGCCGGGCAGCCGCGACGATGCGCCCATCCTCGGCCGCGGGCCGCTCGAAGGTTTGTTCTATGCCACCGGCCATCACCGCAACGGCATCCTGCTGGCGCCGATAACGGCGGACGCCATGGCGCGCCTGATCCTCGACGATGTGGTCGAGGCGGCCATTCGCCCGTTCGGGCTCGAACGGTTCTTGCCGGCGCGGGCGGCCGAGTGAAGGAGGCGTTGCGATGAGCGAACCCCTCATTCGCGTCAACGGCGAGAGCGAACCGCTGGTCGCCGCCACGATCGAAGTCCTGCTGGCGGAGAAAGCCGTCGATACCGGCCAGCGCGGCATTGCGGTTGCGCTCAACGGCGCGGTCGTGCCGCGCTCGGCATGGCGCAATACGCCACTCAAGCCGGGCGACAGCATCGAGATCGTGCGCGCCCGGCAAGGAGGATGAAGCTTTCCGCCCGTCCAGGCGAGAGGCGCAGATGAGCGATGGATTTCCGCTTATGGCAGGGGATGATTCTGACGCTGGGATGATTGCATTCTATGATTTTGTTTTTCACCGCCTATCAAAGAGGGACCAGATGGTAGGGATGAGAGTGGTCAGCATTTTGGCATCGTTGTATGGGATCAATGCAGGTATTGCTCCTGCAAGCGCGCAAGACGTGACGCAGCAGTGGCAGGCAAAGATGATGCGGTCGGTTCTTCCGGCAGAAGCGACCTGCGAGTGGAGCGACAGCGGAACGCCGACTTGCAACCTGGCCGAAGGAGCCGGAAAGGTCGTTACGCTGAACGGTCTCGACGAAAAGGAGGGGACCCAAGCGAGCGGACTGGCCACGTCCAATTTCGATCACAGCACCGGCAAGGTGTCTATCGAGGAGCAGAAATATATCGATTCTGTTCAAGCCGTCTTCGCCAAGTATCTTAACGCTTTGAGTTACTTGGACGACGCCGCGACGATCAAATGTCTCACGCAAGCGGGAGAGGGGCGGCCTAATCGAGCCGGAGAAGCAGAGGTAACGAGCAGCAAGTATATATTGAGCTGCGGAGCCATACCAAACAAGCTTCAGTTTTCTGTGACTCTCAACAAGAGATTCTAGTCGTGAGCTGGTGGGGAATGAGCGAATGAAGTTCAGGAGCTAACACATGTCCGATCCGCTCGTCATTGCCGGCCATCAATTCGGCTCGCGGCTGTTTCTCGGCAGCGCCGGTTATCCCAACCGCAAGATCATGCTCGACGCTATTGCGGCGAGCGGCAGCGAGATGGTCACCGCCTCGATTCGCCGCATCAGCCTCGCCGGCGACGACGAGAGCATGGTCGACCTGCTCGCGGGGCGGGTCAAATTCCTGCCCAACACCGCGGGCTGCCAGACCGCCAAGGACGCCGTGCTGACCGCCGAGCTCGCACGCGAGGCGCTCGACACCAACTGGATCAAACTCGAAGTCATCGGCGACCGGGAACTGCTCTATCCCGATGTCGAGGAACTCGTGCAGGCCACGCAAACTCTGGCCGCCAAGGGGTTTATTGTCCTGCCCTACTGCACCGAAGACCCCGTTACCTGCCGCAAGCTCGCCGATGCCGGCGCCGCCGCAGTGATGCCGCTCGGCTCGCCGATCGGTTCGGGCCTGGGCATTTCCAATCCGCACCTGATCGAGCTTGTTTGCGCGCGCTCGCCGGTGCCGGTGGTGCTCGATGCCGGCATCGGCACCGCCTCCGATGCTACACTCGCCATGGAGCTCGGCTGCGCCGCCGTGCTGATCAACACCGCTGTGTCGAAGGCGCGCGATCCGGTGCTGATGGCGAAAAGTATGCGTGCTGCAGTTGAAGCCGGCCGGCTGTCCAGGCTCGCCGGCCGCATCGCCAGGCGCGGGCACGCCGAACCATCGAGCCCGCAATTGGGACTGGTGGGGACGTAGCCCCAAAACTTTGGCCCGCTGACAATTTTGGCCCCGCCGAAGATTTTGTCGCAGTTTCTGTGCGTTTCAATTTTTAGACACAGAGGTATGCTGGCCTCCTTCGAATCGGGAGGGTACGGATATGCGGCTCCTATCCGTATGGTTCGTCGAATTTGCCAAGCTGGTGGGAGGCCGGCGGCTCCATCCGCTGGTCACGCAGTGTCCTATTTGCGGGCAGATGGTTCGCTTACATGCGAACAAGGCCGGCCGCCGCCACGTCTATGGCCACGCGCGCGAGCTTTACGAGGGCTCGCGGCTTTCGGTCCATTACGCCGCCAAAGTCAAATGCGTCGGCTCGGGAAGCCCAAAGCTGTTCGATCCGCGGCCGAACGAACATCAACGCTTCAAGCTGCCTAATTCGCTGCTCGAAGAATAGCCGCCTGTTCACCGGATAAAAGCGCGCGCGTCGGAACTGCGCGAAGCAGGAACGGGCCGGGAGCAGCGAGGGTGGGCCTTGCCTGACTGATGCGGCCCCAAGGGGCAGCTCCCGGCACGGCGTTCGTGGGATTGCCGCTACGCTTCAGGCCCGAACAATTGCCTCAGCGATCGTCGCGGCGGCCTGCATCGGTGGCGTCATCAATGCCTCCATTGATGAACGTCGCTTCCGTGTTCACGAAAGAGACGACGCAGAAAAGCTGATACGGATTGTCGTCGAGGTCAAGAGGCAATGCCGCGCGGACCTCTCTTTTCATCTTTCTCCGCGCGTTCCGCCAATCGTCTCCAGTGCTCGGCCATCTGCAACAGCACGCGTTTCTCAGCAACGCAGTCTGATTGGCGCGCGAGTCGCACACATTCGACTGCGTAATGCCGATACCGCTCCACCCTCGCCATGAGATCGCGACCCTCTTCGCGCCTAATGCAGGCGAAAGTCCACCAATCTTCAAATGGTTCCGATGCGCCGCTATTTTTTTGTTCAAATGGTTCCTGCGTTCGACGAACTTTTGATCGGGAACTTTAACCATTGCTTGCCTGTTCCATGCCCGAGTAGGGAGGAAATGACGCGAGCATTCCGATGGACGAAGCCGAGAAATTCAGAGAGTACGCAGCGGAGTGCCGGCGACTGGCACAGAAGGCGTCAGCGCAAGACAAGGCGGTGCTGCTGGAAATAGCCGGCGCGTGGATTGCATGCGCCGAGGAAGCCGAATGCAAGGCAGAGACGATGGCCAAAAAAACATGATCGAAGCGACGAGAGCGCGGCCCCGTGGCCGGAAGGGGCGGGGAGTATTGCGCAGCTCGTCAGCCGAGCATCTCGCGCGCCAGCGGAATCACCTTGCGGCCGTAAAGCGCGATGCTGTGCATGAGCTTGTCGTGCGGCAGCGTTCCCTGGCTGTATTTCATGTCGAAGCGCGAAATGCCGAGCGCCTTTGCGGTGGCGGCGATCTTGCGCGCCACAGTTTCGGGAGCGCCGACGTTAAGCGCGCCGCCATTGGCCTCGGCATCGAATGAGGCACGGGTGACCGGCGGCCAGCCGCGCTCGGCGCCGATACGGTCGCGCGATGCCTTATAGTGCGGCCATAGCTCCTCGCGCGCCTGTTCGTCGCTATCCGCCACATAGCCATGCGCGTGCAGACCGACGGCCTTTGCGGGTCTGCCCAGCTCGGCAAAGGCGCGATGATAGAGGTTCACATAGGGCAGGAACCGCTTGGGATCACCGCCGATGATGGCAAGCATCAGTGGAAAATCGTAGTGCGCGGCGCGGATTACGGATTCGGGGCTGCCGCCGACGCCGACCCAGGTCTTCAGCGGTCCATGTTCGAGCGGCGGGAAGACGCGCTGCTTCTCGAGCGCGGGCCGCGTGTCGCCGCGCCACGTCACGGCATCCTGCCGAATCAGCGCGGCAAACAGGTCGAGCTTTTCCTCGAAGAGCTTCTCGTATTGGGCAAGATCATAGCCGAACAGCGGAAAGGATTCGGTAAACGAGCCGCGCCCGAGCGTGATCTCGGCGCGTCCATTCGAGGCGGCATCGAGACTGGAGAAGCGCTCGAACACGCGCACCGGATCATCGGTGCTGAGCACGGTCACCGCCGTGCCGAGAATGATTCGCTTGGTGCGTCCGGCGATCGCAGCGAGCACCACTTCGGGAGCGGAGATGGCAAAGTCCGGCCGATGATGTTCGCCGACGCCGAAAGCATCGATGCCGAGTTCGTCGGCGAGCACCGCCTCTTCGATCACATTGCGGATGACTTGCGCATGCGGCAACGGCTTGCCGTCGGCACCAACCGTAACATCGCCAAAAGTATCAAGTCCGAATTCAAGGGTCATTGTCATCCGCTAGTGGTCCGATTCCAACATTCGCACCCGGGTTCGGCAGGCTCTCATGCGAATGTTGGAATCAAAGGACCACTAGCAAGTATAAATTCTAGTGGAGCTTTTAGATTTGACATTCGCTTCAAGAATTAGCGGCTAGGAGGTAGCGAATGTCAAATCCGTTCCACTAGATCATCAAATTCATAGGTCTTGATCTTAAACGGCTTAAGTTCGTCGAGGTATCCC
>JASHVN010000559.1 GCA_030044555.1 Xanthobacteraceae bacterium
CGGCGCGGGCGGCGTGCTGCGAGGTGCGCAAGGTCGAGCCGCTCAATCGGGCGCTCGCCGGCGCCGCGGGATGGATCGTCGGCCTTCGTGCCGACCAGTCCGGCGCGCGCCGAGGCACCGCGCTCGTGACGCCCGATGACCGCGGCCTGCTCAAGTTCAGCCCGCTGTTCGACTGGACGCGCGAACAGGTTCGATCCTACGCCGCCGCCCAAAAGATTCCGCTCAATCCGCTGCACGATCGTGGCTTCGTCTCGATCGGCTGCGCGCCGTGCACGCGCGCCATCGCGCCGGGCGAAGAGGAGCGCGCCGGTCGCTGGTGGTGGGAGCAGGATGAGAAAAAAGAGTGCGGTCTGCATAACGGCCGCCGCGCCGCGCCGCCGCCGTCACATCAGGGGCTGGCGGCACTGACAACCGGCGACGCCGAGACGTGACGATCCGTCGGGCTTACGACTTCGGGCCCGTCTGGCTTTGTCCGGGCCCGAGCTGATCGGGCGGCAAATCGGAGCTGCAAAGCAGATGCAATCGTTTCCAGTCGGCGCATCCATTGCACGGCGCCGAAGTCGCTCCTCCCGCAGGTCCGCTGCACTGCGACAAGCACGCGCCTTCGCAGCCGCGCTGGCTTTGCTCGCAGCAAGCGTTCATGCGGCCGCCGCACAGACCTCGCTCCTGAACGTGTCGTATGATCCGACGCGCGAGCTTTATGCAGACATCAATCCGCTTTTCGCTGCAGATTGGAAGAAGACCTCCGGCCAGGACGTTACCATACAAATGTCAAACGGCGGCTCCGGTGCCCAGGCGAGAGCGGTCATCGCCGGGCTCGATGCGTCGGTCGTGACATTGGCCGTGGCGGTGGACATCGACGCGATCGCCGAACAGACCGGCAAGATTCCCGCCGATTGGCAGAAGCGCTTGCCGGACAATTCGTCGCCCTATACGTCGACGATCGTCTTGTTGGTGCGCAAGGGAAACCCCAAGCACATCCACGACTGGGACGACCTCGTGCGGCCGGGCGTGCAGGTGGTGACACCCAACCCCAAGACCTCGGGGGGCGCCCGCTGGAACTTTCTGGCGGCTTGGGCTTATGCGCGGCAAAAGTTCAACGGCGATGGGAACAAGATCGAGACGTTCATGACTGCGATGTACAAGAACGTCGCCGTGCTCGACAGCGGCGCCCGCGGCGCGACGACCACGTTTGCGCGCCGCGGCATCGGCGACGTGCTCATCGCCTGGGAAAATGAAGCCTTTCTGGCGCTGCACGAACTCGGCGCCGACGATTTCGAAATCGTCACACCTTCGATTTCCATTCTTGCCGAGCCAACCGTAACCTGGGTCGACGGCAACGTCGATCGTGAGGGGAAGGCAAAGGCGGCGCAGGCCTATCTCGAATTCCTCTACACGCCGTCCGCACAACGGGTCATCGCCAAGAACTTTTACCGGCCGGTCGAACCGCAATTCGCGGCTGCCGCGGACCTGGCTCGCTTTCCGAAGCTGCACCTCGTCACCATCGACAAGGATTTCGGCGGCTGGGCGGCGGCCCAGAAAAAGTATTTTGCCGAGGGCGGTTTAGTCGATCGGATCGTAGCCGCGGCTCATCGATAGCGATGGAGGCGCGAAGTCTTGCTGCGCTTCAGACAACAGAGCGTGCTGCCGGGCTTTGGCATCGCCTTCGGATTTTCACTCTTCTATCTCAGCCTCATCGTGCTGCTGCCGCTCGCCGCCCTGGTGGCGGAAGCGGCTGGTCTCGGTCTGACCGGTATCTGGAACATCGCGGTCGAACCGCGCGTGCTTGCCGCGCTGCGCACCAGCTTCGGCTTGGCGTTTCTCGCGGCTGTTGCCGATTTGTTTGTCGGATTCCTGATCGCTTGGGTGCTGACCCGCTATCAGTTTCCAGGACGCAAGCTGCTGGATGCCGTGATCGACTTGCCTTTCGCGCTACCGACCGCCGTCGCCGGTATCGCGCTGGCGACGCTTTACGCGCCCAACGGCTGGATCGGAGCAATTCTCGCCCACATCGGAGTCAAAATCGCTTTCACGCCGGCTGGTATTTTCGTCGCGCTCGTCTTCGTCGCACTTCCGTTCACCGTGCGACCCGTACAGCCGCTGATCAGCGAAATAGATCGCTCCCTGGAAGAAGTATCGGCGACGCTCGGCGCCAGCCGCTGGCAGACCATCCGTTACGTGATCATGCCGATGCTCTCGCCGGCGCTCCTGACCGGCTTCGCGCTGGCTTTCGCGCGCTCCGTCAGCGAATACGGGTCGGTGATCTTCATCGCCGGCAATCTGCCTTATGTTTCGGAAATCGCGCCCGTACTGATCGTCATTAAGCTGCAGGAGTTCGATTATCGCGGCGCAACCGCCATTGCGCTCATCATGCTGGCGCTCGCATTCGCCGCGCTTCTTGCGATCAATCTCGCTCAAGCGATGAGGCGGCGGAGATATGGGCATGCGTGAGGCCGGCAAGGCGGCAACTGCGCCGGAATCCGTCACGACGGAAAGTCGCCTTGCCAGGGCGGTGTTAATTGCGCTGGCGGTTCTATTTTTGGCGATTTTTCTGATCTTGCCGGTGCTCGTGGTGTTCAGCGAAGCGCTCGCCAAGGGATTCTCATTTTATCTTACCACCTTCAAGGATGCGGACGCGCAGGCGGCGATCAGGCTCACACTAATCGTTGCCGCCATTGCGGTGCCGCTCAACACGCTGTTCGGGATCGCGGCATCGTGGGCTATCGCCAAGTTCGAATTTCCCGGAAAGAGCCTGCTGACGACCCTGATCGATCTGCCGTTTTCGATTTCGCCGGTCATTTCGGGGATGATCTACGTCCTGCTGTTTGGCGCGCAGGGCTATTTCGGCCCCTGGCTGACCGCTCATGGAGTCCAGATCATCTTTGCTTTGCCGGGTATAGTTCTGGCGACGGTCTTTGTGACGTTTCCTTTCGTCGCGCGCGAGCTGATACCGCTGATGCAGGAACAGGGGAGCGCGGACGAGGAGGCCGCGCTCACACTGGGCGCAAGCGGCTTCCAGGCATTCCTGACGATCACATTGCCTAATATTGCTTGGGGATTGCTCTACGGCGTTCTGTTGTGCAATGCCCGGGCGATGGGAGAGTTCGGCGCGGTTTCGGTCGTTTCCGGCCATATCAGCGGCTTGACCAATACGATCCCGCTGCAAGTGGAATTGCTCTATAACGACTATAATTTTGCGGCGGCCTTCGCCATGGCGTCGCTGTTGACTTTGCTCGCCTTGGTCACCTTGGCCGCAAAGACGCTTCTCGAAATGCGTTACGGCGACTCATTGGCCACTTCTTCGCGTCTTTAGGGAGCCGGTGTGCGTATCCGTGTCGTCGACATCGCCAAGGATTTTGGCCGCACCGGCGCTTTGCGGGGGGCCAACCTTGATATCCGGGACAGCGAATTGATTGCGCTGCTTGGGCCGTCCGGTTCGGGCAAAACCACGCTGCTGCGCGTTATCGCCGGCCTTGAAATTCCAAAATCCGGGAAGGTCTTTTTTGACGATCACGACGCCACCGCAGTGCCGGTCCAGCAGCGCCGCATCGGTTTCGTGTTCCAGAATTATGCGCTCTTCAAGCATATGACGGTGATTGACAATATCGCCTACGGACTGAGAGTGCTCCCTGGCGCACAACGGCCGTCGAAGACATTGATTCGAAACCGCGCAGAAGAGCTTCTCAAGCTCGTCCAGTTGTCTGGCCTAGGCAAGCGATATCCGCGGCAGCTCTCCGGCGGTCAGCAACAGCGCGTCGCACTCGCCCGCGCCCTGGCTGTCGAGCCGCGCGTCCTGCTCCTTGATGAGCCCTTCGGCGCGCTTGATGCGAAAGTGCGAAAGGACCTGCGGCGCTGGTTGCGCGAGTTGCACGATTGCACCGGTCACACGACGGTCTTCGTGACCCATGACCAGGATGAGGCTCTGGAGCTCGCCGACCGCGTTGCCATCCTCAACCTCGGCAAGGTGGAACAAGTCGGCAAGCCGGATGAGGTCTACGACAATCCAGGGAGCGCCTTTGTAATGTCCTTCGTGGGGGATACGAGCAGTCTTCCCGTCGAATTCGACGGAACCCGATTGCTGCACGAAGGGCAGCCGCTCAACGCGACATTCGGCGCGGTGCGCGGGGGGCGCTGCCGCCTCTACGTGCGGCCGCGCGACATCGTGTTGAGCGTCCCCGGAGCGGATCGGCTGCCGGCGACGATCGTGAGCATCCATCGGACCGCCGCCGGCCGGCGGGCGCAGATTGCGGTGGGCCGGGCCGCAACCATCATCGAGGCCGAAATCGATATCGCCGCAGAAATAACGTCCGGTGAACCGATTGGACTTAGCTTCGCTAAAGGCAGGGTCTTCCCCGAATGAGAGCCGTTAGGCGATAGGTGTAACGAAGCCATGCTCAATCCGCTTTATGTCGGCTCCGGCTTTGTCGTGGGCTTTCTGGTCGGAATGACCGGAGTGGGAGGCGGCTCGCTGATGACGCCCCTGCTCATCCTGCTGTTTGGCATTCATCCCGCCACGGCGGTCGGGACCGATTTGCTCTATGCCGCGTCCACCAAAACCGTGGGCACGCTCGTTCATGCCGGAGCGCGAACAGTAGACTGGACCCTTGTCGGTCTATTGGCCGTTGGCAGCATGCCGGCGACCATCGCCACCATCATCGTTCTCTCGCACTTCGATTTGAAAAGCAGCTCCGCGCAGCACGTCATTACTCTGACGCTTGGGATAGTGTTGCTGGTCACCGCAGCCTTTCTCATCCTGGGCGGCAATATTCGCAAGCGCTATGCCGATCGGCTCACCAGCATCAGCCTCCGCAGGGCGGCCGTGCTCACGATCTTGCTGGGCCTGGTGATGGGCATTCTGGTCACCGCGACGTCGGTTGGCGCCGGTGCCATCGGCGTTACCGTCCTGCTGCTGCTGCATCCGAACATGCCCGCCGGCCGCGTCGTCGGCTCCGACATTGCTCATGCGGTGCCGCTGACGCTGCTCGCTGGCGCCGGGCATTGGTACCTGGGTTCGATCAATTGGGGATTGTTGTCGCCGCTCTTGCTCGGCTCGGTGCCGGGCATCATTATCGGAAGCTATCTGGCCACCCAGGCTCGCGACACCGTCGTGCGCGGAGCGCTTGCCAGCGTCCTTGTCATCGTCGGGATCAGGCTGCTTGGCTGATCAAGCTACTTATCAGGCGATTTGGCCGAGCGTGGCGCGCACGCGTGCCGCCGCCAGTGTCTTTCCCGAATACGCGCGCATGTGGGGAAGCAACTGCTGCAGCCGTTCATAGGGCCGCTTGAGATGATGATCGAGGAGCGTCGGCTGCGCCGGCACGGGCGCTGCCTCTTCGGGCGCCTCCGAGTCCGCACAAAATTCGCTGCAATAGAACTGATCGCCTGAGCCCTTCCACGTCGAATTTGGCTCGATAGGCCTGCCGCAAAAAGCACATTGCATGATCTGCCTCCCTGTCCACCCGGGAAGGCAACGCCAAATCATCGGCAAAGTTCCGCTCGTGCATGATCCGGAAAAGTGTGGAGCGGTTTTCCGAAAAGATCATGCGCAAACAAAGAGCTGAAGCGCGATGATGATTCAACCTCAAATCATCGCGCTTTAATGTCCCGAATCCGAAATTCGCATAATTATGCGGCACGCTCGGTTGCGAACTTCGGAAGCAAAAGGACGCTATGATTGGCTTTATCTCTGCGCTTCCGCGGCGTACGCGGATTGCGGCGCGAACAGCTCCATGATCTCGTGGGCCGGCCGGGCGCGGCTGAACAGATAGCCCTGCATTTCCGTGCAGCCCACGGCTTGCAGCGTGTCCAATTGCTGCTGCGTTTCGACGCCCTCCGCGGTCGATATCATATTGAGGCACTTTGCCAGGCCGGCGACCGCATGCACGATGGCGCGCGGCTCCGCACCTTTGGAGAGATCCTGAATGAATGAGCGGTCGATCTTGATCTTGTCGAATGGAAAGCTGCGCAGGTAGCTCAGCGACGAATAGCCGGTGCCGAAATCGTCCATCGCGATCTGCACGCCGAGTTTTCGCAGCTGGTGCAGCGTCGCCAGTGTCGCGAAAGTGTTCTGCATCAAGAGCGTCTCGGTAATTTCCAGCTGCAGCCGGTTGGCCGGCATACCGGAATCGGCCAAGGCGCTCATGACCATCGGCACCAGATTTTTGCTCTTGAGCTGAGCCGGCGAAAGGTTGACGGCGACCTTGACGTGGTCCGGCCAGTTGGCGGTCTCCTTGCACGCCATGCGCAGCACCCACTCGCCGATCGAGACGATGAGTCCGGTTTCTTCCGCGATCGGCACGAAATCGGCCGGCGAGATCAGTCCCTTCGTCGGATGGTTCCAGCGCAACAGCGCCTCGAAGGCGGTGATGTCGTTGGTCTGCAGATTGACCAGCGGCTGGTAGTGCAGGGCGAACTGGTTGTTGCTCAGCGCCTGGCGCAAATCCATTTCCAGATCGCGCCGTTCCTTCATGCGCTTGTCCATTTCGGCCTCGAAGAAACGATAGGTGCCGCGCCCGTCGGCTTTGGCGTCGTAGAGCGCCATATCCGCGTTCTTGAGGAGCTGATCCGGCTCCGCGCTGTCGATCGGCGCGATGGAAATGCCGATGCTGATGTCGGAAACGATCTGATGGCCGTCCACCTGGTAGGGCCTGATGATCGACTCGCGAATCCGCCGCGCCAATACCGAAGCGTCCGTGGGCTGATGCATCTGCGTCATGATGATGGCGAACTCGTCGCCGCCGAGCCGCGCAATCGTGTCGGGTTCTCTGGTACAGCCGCGCAGCCGGTCGGCGACGAGCTTGAGCAGTTCATCGCCAATGGGATGCCCCAGCGTATCGTTGACGCTCTTGAAATGATCGAGATCGAGGCACAGGACCGCGAGATTCTCGCCGCGCTTGACGCGTTTGAGTTCGTGTTCCAGCCGCTCGCGCAGCAGCATGCGGTTGGGCAGATCGGTCAAGGCGTCGTGGCGGGCCATATGAGCGATGCGCTCTTCGGCGTGCCGGCGCTCGGTGACGTCTTCGTGGGTGGCAAGCCAGCCGCCGCCGGCGAGCGGCTTGTTGACGATCGAAAAGGCGCGGCCGTCGCCCAATGTGAACACGCTGGCGAAAGTGTTGCCCTCGGCGACCTTCGTCATCAGGTCGGCGATGTATTCGTGGGGATCCGCGGAAAAGCTTTGCGCCTGCTGCCGATGATGGAGAAGATCGAGCAGCGTGCATCCCGGCCTGGCGTGGTCGGCCAGTAATCCGTACATTTCGATGTATCTGCGATTGCAGAACACCAGCCGGGCGTCGGTATCGAACAGCAGCACGCCTTGCGACATGTTGTCGAGCACGGTGTGCAGGAGCCGCTGATCGTTCGGATTCGGCCACGCCGGGGCGCGGCCGTGCGAGGCTTGCGGAAACGGCAGAATTCCAGCGTTCGCGGCTTGTGATTCGTGCAGCCCCATTGTGATCACCCTGATCAGTGTATTTACCTAGCCCGCGTCATCCGTAGGGATCATGTGTTTTGATCGTTTCAATGAAGTGCTTCCGCTTTTAATCAAAGCGAGTGTGAGCGCTTGTGTGCCTGACCTCTCCCCGGCGCGGGAAAGAAATCGGCCGCGAAGCGGCTCGGTGAGGGGGATCCAGGCGTTTTCGTACTGCCGGGCGAAAAGCAGATGCACGGCATCTAAGTAAGACTGCCAGATCGATTTTAGAACTTTGGCGACCATGGCGTCGGTTGGACGCCGAACCAACGGCTGTTCTGGGCGTTAAGCGTTCCATGAGCGACCTGATGCTGACATTTGCGAGCCTGGTAGCCTGTTTCTGGCTGGGATTTCAGATCGGAAATGTCCGCTCTGAGCTGCAGCGCAAGGCGGACGTCGACGAATTGGAGCGCCGCTACAAGATCATCAATGGCACGGTCGAGACTCGCTATAAGGTCATCCACGGCAAGATCGTCGAGACCGCAGGCCTCAAGAGGGCCCGCGCGCACCTGTAGTGTCGCGCAAAAGAGTTCGATACGAGGCACCGTCGATCGCAACCGTTACGATCGACGCATCGCTCGGCGCCAATTCTGCGTCAACGCAATTCACCCGAAACCAAGACATTACTCCTGTCGCCTTCGAACCGCAGACCGTGTATGTTGCGCCGATGTCGCGCACATTCTCCCCGTCACGTCTCCTGACGTTTCTCTTGACGCCTCTTTTGGCGCTGCCGCTCGCCGTCGCATTCGCTGCGCCGCCGCACAAGCAGCACAAGCCGCACATCTACCACTGGCATGGCTATGGCTTCCTGCCCGGCTATCATCAGCCGCCCAGCAACAGCACTCCAATTTATGGTCCGAGGGGAGCCATCGGCCTAGGCCCGGACGAGGAGGCGCCAAGCTACTGGTATAACGGCGACTGGTACTATTTCGGCCGGCCTGGATTTTATCGCGGCCGCTACAACGGCGGCAGTTTCGGCCCATGCTGGACCCAGACGCCGATCGGGCCGATGTGGAATTGCGGATAATCGCTTCGCGCCGGGTTCTTTCGTACCGCAGCTGGTTCCGACGCAAATTAAAACGTACCGCAAGAC
>JASHVN010000069.1 GCA_030044555.1 Xanthobacteraceae bacterium
CGCGGCGAAGTGGCCGAGCTGAAAGACAACATCAACACCATGATCGACAACTTGCGGCTCACCACCGACCGCAATACCGAGCAGGACTGGCTGAAGACCAACCTCGCCAAATTCACCAACATGCTGCAGGGCCAGCGCGATCTCACCACAGTGGGCCGGCTGCTGCTCTCCGAGCTTACGCCGCTGGTCAACGCCCACCAGAGCGTCATCTATCAGATCGAGAGCGAAGAGACGCAGGATCTGCAGCTGCTGTCGGCTTATGCGGACGACGCCGCCAACGGCCACCTGCCGACCGTGCGTACCGGCGACGGGCTGATCGGCCAGTGTGCGCTCGACAAGCGGCGCATGCTGATTACGGAAATGCCCGATGACGCGGTCCCGATCGGTTCGGCCCTGTTCAAGGCGAGGCCGCGCAACGTCATCGTGCTGCCGGTGCTGTTTGAGAACCAGGCCAAGGCGGTCATCGAGCTTGCCTCGATCCACGAATTCACCGCGCTGCAGATCATGTTCCTCGAACAATTGACCACCTCGATCGGCATCGTGCTCAACTCGATCGAGGCGACGATGCAGACCGAAGGACTGCTCAAGCAGTCACAGCAGCTTGCCGGGCAGCTGCAGGCGCGGCAGACGGAGCTGCAGCAAACCAACGAGCAGCTCGAACAGAAGGCGCAGCAGCTCGCCGAGCGCAACGTCGAGGTCGAGCGCAAGAATCAGGAAATCGAGCAGGCGCGCCGCGCGTTGGAGGAAAAGGCGACCGAGCTTGCGCTCACCTCGAAATACAAGTCCGAGTTTCTGGCCAACATGTCGCACGAGCTGCGCACCCCGCTCAACTCGATCCTTATCCTCGGCCAGCAGCTTTCGGACAATCCGGAAGGCAATCTCACGCTCAAGCAGGTCGAGTTCGCGCGAACCATCCACGGCGCCGGCACCGACCTGCTCAATCTGATCAGCGACATTCTCGACCTTTCGAAGATCGAATCGGGAACCGTCACCGTCGATGCCGAGGACATTCTCGTCGGCAACCTGCTCGACATGGTGGCGCGGCCGTTCCGCCATGAGGCGGATACAAGGCAGCTGTCGTTTGAAGTTCACCTCGATCCCAATCTCGGACGCACCATAACGACCGACAGCAAGCGCCTGCAGCAGGTGCTCAAAAACCTGTTGTCGAACGCGTTCAAGTTTACCGCGCAAGGCGGCGTTCGCCTCAATGTCAATGCTGCCGCGAGCGGTTGGGGTACCGATCATCCGGTGTTGAGCCAAGCGCCGGGCGTGGTCGCTTTTGAGGTCTCCGACACCGGCATCGGCATTCCGCTGGAAAAGCAGAAGATCATCTTCGAAGCGTTCCAGCAGGCCGACGCCTCGACCAGCCGCAAATACGGCGGCACCGGTCTCGGACTGGCGATCAGCCGCGAACTGGCAAGCCTGCTCGGCGGCGAAATCCATCTGCGCAGCGCGCCGGGCGCCGGATCGACGTTCACGCTCTACTTGCCGATCAAGTATGTGGGGCCAAGCGCGCCGATCCAGGCCGCGGCAGCCGCGACGGCTCCGGCCGCGCAGCTCGCCGGCCTGCACCTTCCGGCCGAGCGCACCATCGAACCGATCCCCGACGATCGGCTCGACATTCAGGCCGGCGACAACATTCTGCTCGTCGTCGAGGACGACCCGCACTATGCCCGCATCCTGATCGATTTGGCGCGAGACAAAGGGTTCAAGGCGCTGCTGGCGATGCGCGGCGATGATGCGATCAACCTCGCCAAACAATATCAGCCGACCGCGCTGTCGCTCGACGTGTTCCTGCCCGACATGCTGGGCTGGAACGTGCTCAGCCAGCTCAAGCAGAATCCGCTGACGCGGCACATACCGGTCCAGATCGTCTCGCTCGACGAGGATCGGCAGCATGGGCTTGCCCGCGGCGCCTTTTCTTTCGTGACCAAGCCTACTACCCGCGAGGGCATTGCCAACGCATTGACGCGCATCAAGGAGTTTTCCCAGCCGCGCCGCAAGCGGCTCCTGGTCGTCGAGGATAATGCGGCCGAACAGATGAGCATCCACGAGCTGCTCAGCCACGACGACATCGAGATCGTCAATGCCACCACCGGCGACCAGGCGCTGACCGTGCTGCGCGACGAGCCCTGCGATTGCGTGGTGCTCGATCTGCGGCTGCCGGATATGTCCGGTTTCGAAGTGCTTGAGCGCATGCGCGAAGATCGCGCGCTTGTCGATGTTCCGGTGGTGGTCTTCACCGGCCGCGAATTGTCGGCGGAAGAAGATGCGCAACTGCACACCGTGGCGCGCTCGATCGTGGTGAAGGGCGTCGAGTCGCCGGAACGGCTGCTCAACGAAACCGCCTTGTTCCTGCACCGCGTCATCACCGACCTGCCGGCCGAGAAGCAGCAGATGCTGGAGCAGCTCAATTCGTCCGACGAGGATTTGGTGGGCCGCACCGTGCTCCTGGTCGACGACGACCCGCGCAACATCTTTGCGCTGGCAAGCGCGCTGGAACGCCGCGGCATGAACGTGCTCACGGCGACCACCGGGCGCGAAGCGATTGCGCTGATCGAGGAGACGCCGTCGCTCGCCATCGTGCTCATGGACATCATGATGCCAGAAATGGACGGCTATCAAACGATCGAAAGGATCCGGCAGAACAAGGCGTACCGCCGCTTGCCGATTATCGCCCTGACAGCCAAGGCGATGAAGGGCGACCGCGAGAAATGTCTCGAGGCGGGCGCCTCGGATTACCTCGCCAAGCCGGTCAATACCGAGCAACTTTTGTCCGCGCTGCGGATGTGGCTCCACCGCTAGGCGAATCGTCATGACCGAGAAAGTCAACGTCCTCCTGGTCGATGATCAGCCGGATAAGCTTCTGGCTTACGAGGTGATCCTCAGCGATCTCAACGAAAATCTCGTCAAGGCCGCGTCTGCGCGCGAGGCCCTGACTTTTTTGCTGAAAAACGACGTCGCGGTCGTGCTCATCGACGTGTGCATGCCCGAACTGGACGGGTTCCAGCTCGCGGCGATGATCCGCGAACACCCGCGATTCCAGAAGACCGCGATCATCTTCATTTCCGCCGTCCAGGTGACTGAGGTGGATCGGCTGCGCGGATACGAGATGGGCGCGGTCGATTATGTGCCGGTTCCGGTCGTTCCGGCGGTGCTGCGCGCCAAGGTGCGTGTGTTCGCCGAGCTATTCCGCAAGACGCGCGAGCTGCAGCAGCTCAACCTGCAACTCGAGCGCCGGGTGGCGGAGCGTACGGCGGAGCTGGAAGCCTTCAACGTGCGCCTCAAGGAGAGCGAGCAGGGCCGCAGTCTGGCGCTCGCCGCCGGACAAATGGGCTCTTGGGAATGGGAGGTGGGCGACACGGAACTGAAATGGGACGAGGGCCAGTACCGCATTTTCGGCGTCGATCCGCTCCACTTCCGCTCGACCGTAGAGAATGTTCGCGACCTCGTGCACCCCGACGATTGGCAAGCGCTGAAGCAGGACGTCGAAGACATGTCGGAGACCGCGCGAGCAGGTCAGATGGAATTCCGCGTGCTGCGCCCCAACGGCGATACGCGTTGGTGCACCGGCACCGCGGCAGCAAGCGTTGACGCGGGCGGCCGCGTGGTGCGCATCAGCGGCGTCACCGTCGATATCACCGAGCGCAAGGAAGCCGAGGCACGGCAAGTGCTGCTGGCGCGCGAGGTCGACCACCGGGCGCGCAATGCGCTCGCCGTGATCCAATCGATCATCCGGCTCACGCGGGGAAAAAGCGTCGAAGAATATGTGGCCGCCATCGAGGGGCGCATCAAGGCGCTGGCGCGCGCCCACACGTTGCTTTCCGACTCGCGCTGGGAAGGCGCCGATCTCGCCACGCTCGTCGGCGAGGAACTCGACCCTTATCGCGCCGCCGACAAGGTCACCATCGACGGTCCCGATATTTCGTTACACCCCTCGACCGCGCAGGGACTGGCGCTGGCATTGCACGAACTCGCCACCAACGCGGCCAAGCACGGTGCATTGTCGTCGGTGAAAGGAAAACTGAGCCTGACGTGGCAATTGCGGCCGGACGCGCTGGTGTTGGACTGGGCGGAAGGCGGCGGGCCGTCGGTTGCTCGGCCGGCGACAAAGAGCTTTGGTCTGCGCGTTATTCGCGCCAGCATCGAACAGCAGCTCAATGGCGAGGTGAGCTTCGATTGGGACCCGAACGGGCTGCACTGCAGCTTTTCGATTCCCCGCCGCGACATGATGAAGTCGCGGCAGTTTTCCAGCACCGGCAAGGTAGCTCAGCTCCACGGCGGCGCGAACGGGGCGCGAATCCCCGGCAAGCCCCGCGTTCTCCTCGTCGAAGACGAGGCCTTGGTCGCCATGATGATTCAAGAATGCCTCGCCGAATTCGGCTATCAGGTCTTGGGACCGATCGGCACCGCGTCGGAGGCAGCGGCGAGAGTCAAGGACAGTCAATTCGAGGCCGCCGTGCTCGACATCAATCTCGGCGACGGCGCGGTCTATCCGATCGCCGATGTTTTGGCCGCACGAGGCGTGCCGTTCGTCTTCGTCACCGGCTACGATGCCGACAGCATCGAGCCTCGCTTCCGCAAGATTCCGGTCCTGCAGAAGCCGATCGAACGGGAAGTGCTGAGAAAAATATTTGTCGTCGCGGCGAAGGCGTCCGTTGCCGGATGAGGCGCGGCGTCGCGCCCGCACCAAACAATGCGTTACTGCGCCGACCAAATGTCGATCGTCTTGTCGTCGCCGCCGGAGGCCAGGCGGCCTCCGTCTTGCGATACGGCAAGAGCGCGGATGCTATGGGAATTCCCGCTCACGCTCTGCAGGCGCTGACCGGACTCGACGTCCCATATTTCGATCGATGTGTCATTGCCGCCGACGAACAGGTTTCTCCCGTCGGGCGAGAAGGCGATCGCGTCCACCGTGTCCAAATTCGAGGTTAGGATGCGCGCGACGCTCCCCGACGTTGCGTTCCAGATCAGCACGCTGTTGCCGCTGCCGGCGCCGGCAATCCACTTGCCGTCTGCCGAAACCGCAGCCGACAGGATTTGTCCCGAATGGTCGCTGAGCGTTGCCAGTTCGCCGCCGCTGTCCGTGTTCCAGACGCGCACTGTTCCGTCCTTGCTGCCGGAAGCGAAGGTTTTGCCGTCCGGGAAAAAGGCCAGCGTCGTGACCGCGTCGCTGTGGCTCTTCTGCCCATGCAAGAGTTTGCCGTCGGTACTCCAGATGTTGACGCTGCCGTCGTCATCGCCGGAAACTATGCGCGTTCCGTCCGGGGAAACCGCGATCGAGACGACCGCCGGAATGGCCTGCCAGGCGTAAGCGGTGTCGGGCTTGAGTGAGCGGTCGATTTGCCCGCCGGCGTCGGCATTGGCAATCACGATGACGCCGTTGCGTTCGCCGAAAACGACCTCCCTGCCATCAGGCGTGAATGCGACGGAGGAAACGCCGTCCGCAGCGTTCAGCGTCGCAAATAACTTTTGACCGGCGATATTCCAGATATTGACCGACCGATCGAGGCTTGCTGCGGCGATCTCTTGGGCGTCGGGCGAAAACGCAAGCGCGCTCACCGGTCCTGGATTCTGCAGCGAGAACAGCCGTCGCACATTGCCCGCGCCCGAGCCGGCCGGCCACAGATCGAGAACCAGTAACGCCAGCAGGGCGACGGCGACCGCGCCGATTGCGGCAAGCCGCAGCGTCCGGCCCGGCCGGCTCTTCGGCCAGAGCACATAGCGCCAGTCGCGCGCTGGCGCCGGAATGGACACCGCCTGCTGCGTTGGTTGTCGCGCTGCGGTGGACGGCGCGGCGGCAGCGGCCGCGGGCCGCGCGCCGGTGTCGCGCTTGCGCGGGGCCTCGACTTGGATCGCTGGCGGCTTCTCGGCTTTGGCCGCGGGCCTCTCGCCAGTCCTCGCGATGCTGGTCTCCCGGCTTGGCGGCGATTTGCTCTGGCCGAGGATCTCGTCGACCGATTTGATGAGATGTTCGATGTGATGGTCGAAATCGCGCCCGGTATCGACCCTCACGGCATTGAGGAATGCGAAATCCTTCAAGCTCGGCGGCAACTGATTAGAACTGGGCATTCGGGTCTGCCCGATCAGGATCGGGATGATCCGGAGCCGCCGGCGGAGCGCCGTCTCCACCTCGACGCGTACCGGATCGCTTTCCTCGTTGATGCGTTCGAGCCCATCGCGCGTCGCGCCAAGCCATTCCGGCCCGACGATGGCGAGCAGAACATTGGTCCGATGCAGCATCTCGTTGATGTGCTGGCGGAAATCGATGCCGGCCGGGATGTTATCGATATCGCGGAAAATCGCTTCCTTGCCGTAATGGGCGATGAGGCGGTCGAAGATCCGCCCGGTCATAGCCTCGGAATCCGCCCGGCGGTACGAAATGCTGATTTGGGGCATCAGTGCCGGTCCTATCGCGATCTGGACATTCCGACTCCGGCGATGCCGGCCTCAAATGGCGCCGCGGACAGCGTCGGATCGTGCCGTTTATACGATCCTCCCGCCAGGGATGCCATACTGAGGGTAGAAATGGGGCTTGGAGCCGGTGTTTGCCCATCCTTGCCGAAATTTAAAAATAGGCTTGGCGCGCCTTGCCAAAATTTAAAGTGAGAGGCGGCTTCTGCTTGCGGTGCCAAGGCAAATGTCAGTTCCCATGTTTGTACGACTGTTACATCGGCGTGCCCGTAGCTTCACGCTTGATTGCCAAAAGCTGATTCATCGGGCAAAATTCAGCTCAGCACGCGGGGGCCCGCCGGGCTCCGGAGGAGATCACCATGCAAAGATTTTCCAGGGTCTTGTTGGGATCGGCCGCGGCTTTTGCGCTCGTGTCCGGCGCGATTGCGTTCTCGACGTCCCAGGCTTCGGCCCAAATACCATTCATCGGCAATCTGCCCGGGTTCGTGCCGCACGGCAGTTTCGGCAGCTCCCATTACCACAGCCGCCACGGGAGAAGTGAACACGAAGTGCGGCACGAGCGGCGCTCCAAAGAAAAAGACGCCAAGGACGACGATTCCGGAAAGGGTGACGACTCGGCCAACAACAAGCCCGACCGCGTGCAATTTTCGGCGCATGGATCGGCGCCGGAAACGGCCGCGTCCAGCCCGCCGGCTCCCAGCGCTCCTGCGCCAGCTCCGCCGTCTTCCGGACAGCCGAGCGGGGACGTGCCGTCTTTCACGCCTGAGAAGTAATGGGTTTTGCGCATCGCCGCGGCGCGCGGCGGCATTATATATCGCCTTGTTAGATTGCCCTGGGAGCGCGAAGGCTCTCAGGTCGGCCTCGCGCTATTTATTGCCGCCGACAGTCGGGCTTAGCCGGTCGACGGCGACTTGCGCGGCAACATCGCCGTTGGCTGCGGCTTTTCGGTAATAATCGAGCGCGAGTTGATCGTTCGGCGCAGTGCCGAATCCCTTTTCATACATGTAGCCGAGCATGTACTCCGCGGCCGCGTCGCCCTGATCGGCGGCCTTTTCGTACCACTGCATCGCCTGTTTGTAGTCGACCGCCGGGACGCCTAAACCCCGGAAATACATGTCACCGAGGTTTTTCTCTGCTTTTCTAAGTCCCTGGTTGGCCGCCTTGGTGAACCATGCGACCGCCTGCTCGTAGTCCTGCTTCAGCCCGTCGCCGCCGGTCTCGTAGAGATATCCCAGTACATTTTCTGCATCGGGATAATTCTGATCGGCGGCCTCGCGGTAATACTCGACCGCTTTCTGTGGATCCTTGGCTGTTCCCAGTCCTTGCTCGAACATCGATCCCAGCCTGAATTCCGCGCCGGAATTTTGCTGTGCGGCGGCCTTCAAGTACCAGGACAATGCCTCGAGATAGCTCTTGTCGAGGCCGCCAAGGCCATAGAAGTACATGTCGCCGAGATTGACTTCCGCCTTGGTAAAATCTTGTGCCGCCGCCTTCCGATACCAATCGAGCGCTTTTGTCAGGTCGCGCGGCAACCCGTTCGCGCCGGTGGCGTACATGAAACCCAATTCGTTCTCCGCCGACGGATCGCCGCGATTGGCGGCCTGGATAATGTCGGCGAGCGATGGCGGCGTTGAAGCGGGCGGTGCTGTGCTTCCGCTGGTCGGCGGCTTATCGCCCGGCGGACTTGTTGGCGGCGGGCTCCCCGCGGCGGGCGGTGGCGGATTGGTCGGCGCCGTCTGCGTAATCGGCGTCGGCGGAGGATTTGTCTGCTCGGTCTCCTGCAGCTGCCGCTGATGTGAGCCGCCAGGCCAGAACACGAAAGCGATGACGGCAAGCCCGACCGCAAGCGCACCGCCGCCGCCGATTGCCGCCGCGCGAAGGCCGGGCGGCAGCAGCCGCAACCGGTCGGCCAGCGAGCGTTTCGCCGCACTGGGCGCCGGCATCGTCTGGATTTCGAGCAGGCGCGTGTCGTTGTGCAGGATTTTGGGGGCATCGAGCCGCAACGCGGTGGCGCCGAGCGCATCGCTGAACGCACGCGCCGATGCAAATCGCTGCGCCGGTTTCTTCGCCAAAGCGCGCAGCAGCGCGGTCTCGACCGGCGGCTCCACGCCGGCGACGCGCGGGATCAGCCGCGCGGGCCGGTCATTGATCTGCGCCTGCATCAGGTCGTATTCGCTGCTGGCGGAAAACGGCGGTGCGCCGGATAGCATCTCGTAGAGCACGATGCCGAGGCTGTAGAGGTCGCTCGCCTCGTCGCCTTCTTCGCCGCGCAGCTGCTCCGGCGCCATGTAGGCCAGCGTGCCGACGATGCTGCCGGTGCGCGTCAGCCGCTGCGAGCCGCGCACGCGGGCGATGCCGAAATCCATGATTTTCAGCACGCCGTTTTCCGCGATCATCAGGTTTGCCGGTTTGATGTCGCGGTGGATCACGCCCATGCTGTGCGCGTAAGCGAGGCCGTCGGCGGCTTGGGCGATGATTGCAAGGCTTTCGCGAACTTCGATCGGCGCGGCGCGCTTTCGCAGAATGTCATCGAGCGTGTGCCCGCGCACCAGCTCCATGACCATGTAGAGATTTTTGCCGTCCGGGATGAGCGAATAGATCGTTGTAATATTCGGATGGTTCAATCGCGCCAGGCTGGTCGCTTCGGCGCGAAATCGTTCAACGAAACTGGCGTCGCTGAGCAATTCCGGGCGCAGCGACTTCATCGCCACCTGGCGCTGCAGCACCGTGTCGAAGGCGGCATGAACCTGGCCGAGGCCGCCTTCGCCCAGCAATTCACCGATCTCGTATTGGCCGATTGTTTTGGTCATGTGGCTAGTGGTCCGCTTCTAACATTCGCATCCGGGTTCGGCAGCCTCTCATGCGAATGTTAGGATCAAAGGACCACCAGCAAGTACAAGTTCTAGTGGAGCTTTGGATTTGACATTCGCTTCACAGTTCGCGGCTAGGTGGTAGCGAATGTCAAATCCGCTCCACTAGCGATTTTTGGTCGCGATCCAGAAGCCCAACCGTCCCTCTAGACCTTGATCCAATTCGATTGAATCGGATTAAGGTCTAAATTTTTTCCTTTGAGCATGATCTTATCCGAAAACCGGGTGCCACTTTTCGGGGTCATGCTCTAACGGCGCTCCGCGACGGGGAGCTTGATGACGCGCGTCGTCGATTCCGCCGCCGTTTTCGGCTCCGCCGCGGCCCTTACGCCGAAGATGCCGAGCGAGGCGTTGTCGCGGCCCCCGGCGGCAAGCGCGGCCTCAATCAAGGCGTCGCAGGCTTCCTGCGGCGGCAGGCGGCCGGCGATGTCGGCGATCACCGCCTCCGGCACCATGCTGGAAACGCCGTCCGAGCACAAGATCAACACGTCGGCCGGCTGCAGCGGAAGTCCCTTCGAGCCGATGATCGGCTGGAATTTCGCCATGGTGCCGAGCGCTTGCAGAATCACGTTCTGCACCGGGCTGTGCGCGGCTTCTTCCTCGGTGAGCGCGCCCCTGCTGACCAGCTTGGCGACCAGCGTCTGATCCTCGCTGAGCTGGGTGAGCGCGCCGTCGCGGAGCAGATAAGCGCGGCTGTCGCCGACATGAGCAAGCCATGCCTTGCCGTCGCGAAAGACGAGCACGGTGCAGGTCGTGCCCATGCCTTTGCAGTCTGGGTGATCCGCCACGTAATCGAGGATGGCCCGATTGGCGGTGTTAAACGCCATCTGCAGCACTTTGTGGACCGGTCCCTTGAGATCGTAGTAGACGCGGCGGATGGTATCCGCGGCGAGCGCGCTCGCGATCTCGCCGGCGGCGTGGCCGCCCATTCCGTCCGCTACCAGCGCCAGGCTGCCATGGCTGGCGGCCACGTCGTCGTCCTGCGGCGTGATCCAGGCCACCGCGTCTTCATTGAGTTCGCGTACCAGGCCGCGGTCGGTGCGCATCGCGCCGACAATTTCCATAATGGCCTCGGCTTTCCGTCGTTCGCCATCTAGTGTGGTGGATTTGAAGTTCCTAAGATCCGGCGGCAAACTCGAGCAGGAACTTCAAATCCAAAAAACCACACTAGAATCATTAAATTGCTAGTGTCCCCTTTGATTTCGAAGTTCGCATCAGAGCCGCTGGCAGCACATGCGAACTTCGGAATCGGGACACTAGGGCGAGGCGTCACGCTGCAGCTGCAAGAGCTCGCGCACATAGGTGACCGGCACAGCGAAGGAAACGTGCTCGGCGCGGGTGGAGCCGTAGGTAAGTAACCCGAGCACTTTGCCGTCCGAATTCAGGACAGGCCCGCCGCTATCGCCCGCGGAGGCGAAAATATCGAGCTGATATGTATCGCCGAGCGTCCCCCTGGTCGTGACATCGCCTTGCTCGCTTACCGGTGGACTAAGCTTGGAAATGACTCCCTCGGTGACGGTGGGTTCCGGTATCACCTCGGCACGCGTTCTCACCTGGCCACCTTCGTTGAGCTGCTCAATCGCGTAAGTTTTCTGCGAGACGGCCGGATAACCCAGAAGAATAATTTTTTGGCTGAGCTGAACCTTGTAGTCTTTCGGCACTAAATCCAATTTGCCCAAGGCTTCCGGCGCATCGATTTTGACGACCGCTACATCCGCGTCGATTGAGGTACGCAAAAGATGAGCATCGATCGGCATACGTGTTCCGGGAAATTGAACTGTGAGAAGCTGGTTCTCGGCGAAGACCGCTCGGGGGTCAGATGAGATCCGCACGGGACGGCTCGGCTCAAAGATGTAAGAATCAGCTTCCGGAATCCAGTTGACCAGATGGCCATCGCGATCGGCTCCATCGAGCCCGCTGATGTCAAGGATCTCGCGACGGCTGGGCCGGTCATTGAGATCGTAGACTGCGCCTTTCCACTCTGATCCGACAGTGCGGTCGGCTTCGTAGCGCGTCTTCCACCCAGCCGCCATGTGCTTATTGGTAAGGATGAAGCCCCGCTCATCAAAAACAAAGCCGCTGCCGCTGCTCTCTTCCCCAATCGGAAGATACGAGCCTTTGTCCTCGAGCGTGAGCCAACGCACCACAGTGCCGTCACTCATCCGTACGAAGCACGGCAACAACTCGCCGTTGACTTTGATTTGCCTTTGAAACAGTGGTTTGCGCGTCTCCTGATCGAAAAGCGCCCATTTGCTGTAGACGTACACGGTCGAATCGCCGAGTTTTTTGATCTGATCGGGGCCGATGCCCATGTCCTTGGCAAGCGTGGCGTCGGTCTGGGCTCTGATTTGGTCGGCGTGATACTGCGCATCCGCGACTTGCTGCTCCAACTGAGCGTTGACGACATGGCTGTGCCACAGGAGCGCGCCGCCGCCGAGACCCGCCAGAATCAGGACCGCGGCGATCGAGGCAATCAATACACGGCTGGCCTTGCGTCGCTCGTCGAACAGCATGCGTTGAATCGTGGCCTTGCCGACAGCGACCTTTGCCAGCGCGGCAGTCTCGCCCGCTAGGGTGCGCTGCCGCGTATCGGCTGCGGCATGTTCCACCGTCGCGCCGGCTTTTCCCGCTGGCGCGAGGAGGCGGGTCGCCGCGTCGGCCGCCGCCGCTTCGAGGGCGCCCATCTGACGCGTACGTGCCGGCAGATTCGCCGGTCTCGGCTGCACGTCGAAGACGAATTTCGGCCCGCCGGAGCCGAGTTCGACAATATCTTCCGGCAGCAATTCGACCTCTCCGCCGATGCGCTCGCCGTTGAGAAAGGTGCCATTGCTGCTGTTCAGGTCGGCCAGGCGAAAGTAAAGTTCCCGGTCTTGTTTGACGCGGATGACGGCGTGCTTGCGGCTCACTTCGTCGTCGCGCTGCAGGTCGTAGGCGATGCCCGAGGCCGGATCGCGCCCAATCGTGATCTCCTGCAGTCCATCAAGATCGAACTGCTCGATCTGATTGATTTTGGAGCCCCGGAGATGGCGGATGACAATCCGCCCCGTCGATGCAGTCATGGCATTCCCCTCGTGCTCGCGCGCCAATGCGCGTCCAGCAGCAACATGGTCCGGATAGTGCCGGCCGACGCCGCCTTATCTCACGGTCTCGGGGCCCGATGCCGCGGGCAGCCCTTGTTTTTCGGACATTACTGTAAATGACGTTGATTTCAACCGGATTTCGGCTTTGTCAGCACGCCGGACGGAGCCAGCCGCGCCCGTTTTTTTCGTCCAGAGAGGCGCCAATAACGAAATGGAGGCGCCAATAACGCTCCCCTCACGTTACCTCGGGGGCGTCGGAGAACAGCCCGGTCACAGCGGCTTTGTTTCTCCGTATTGGAGGACTTGAACTTTTTCCATGGTGACCAGTCCGCTGCCCATCATTTCATCAAGCGCCGGCAGGAATGCATCGATCTTTTCCTGCGAATCGACAATTTCAACGATCACTGGCAGGTCCTGTGACAGGCGAAGTATTTTGGTCGTGTGGATATGACTTGAATGACCGAAGCCAATATGGCCGCGCAGGACGGTCGCTCCGCCGAGGCGCATTTCCCGCGCCTTCAACACGATGGCTTCATAGAGGGGAAGCCGATTATGCTTGTCGTCTTCGCCGATGAAGATACGGAGCAAGACCGCGTCGCGCGGGATCTGCATTGTCAGCTCCATTTCATGCTGTTGATCATGTTGCCGGCCGCGAAACCGGCCCATACGGCCACAAGGCAAAGTATCACAGACAGGCCGATATTGGCGCCGGCCAGCACCCACTCTCCGTCATTCATCAGGTTGAGCGTCTGCAGGCTGAACGAGGAAAAAGTCGTGTAGCCGCCGCAGAGGCCGACGAGCACGAATTGGCGTGCTTCCGATCCGACGTACAACCGCCCGTCCGGGCCGGTGAGCGTCGCGAAAAAGCCGATGATGAACGAGCCCGTCACGTTGATAACGAGCGTGCCCCACGGAAACGTCTCGCCGACAAGACGCGCCGTCACTCCCGACAGCCAGTATCGCGCGAGCGTGCCGATGGCGCCGCCGATCGCCAGCGAAACATACATCAGCATTTATTTCTGCCCCCGCTGTGGTTGATTAAAATCCGTTGCCCGCCGTGGCGAGCAAAATCCGAATCCATGATCTGGCGGAGCATCAAGGTTGCCTCCACTTTGGTTCGGGCGCTGCGAGATGAAACGGCCGACGCTCCGGGCAAGCGTCCGCGCATCGAGATCGGAGTGTCAGGATTTGCAAACAAGGCTCCCTTCGTCCCTGATCGGATGAAAGGAGTCATCAGCCCCGATTTAACGGTCTCAAGGGCGGTTTAGGCGAACTCCATCGCCTGCCGGAAACAGCCAGCCTTGTTGCACTCAATAAGAAAGAATTTGCACCGGTGTCAAGCGTAGCTGGCCGCTGAGCGTGCCTGCTGCTGCTCACTTTGACAATCAGCTTCTGGAAAAAGCCGATCGGAGAGGCCGCTGTAGCGCTGCTCGCCCTGATGCAGCTTGGCGTTGTTGCTCTCGCGCAAGGCGGCATCCGCCTCGCCGTAAAGGAACGCCAGAAACGCATAGCGCCGGCCGCGGGTGACCGGCGTGACCTGATGCAGGGCGCCGCAGGAAAACACCACGGCGCCGCCGTGCGGGGCGCGATAGGCGCGGCGGCCGAATTCGGGAAAGATCAGATCGCAGCCGTCGAAATCGCCGTTGAGGTTGATGCTGACGGCAAAGCGGCGATGCCTGGCGCCGGCATTGTCGTTGTCGCGATGGCGATAGAAGTGCCCGCCCACTTCGCTGTCGTAACAAGCGACGATGTAACGATCCATCCGCGTCGCCTGAAACTGAAAGAACCGGTCCACGGCGGGCAACAGCCGGCGCACGATTTGGCCGCGGACGACGTCGCGCAGTTGTGGCGCCGCGAGCAACAGGTCGCTGCGCCGCTTGATCCGGTAGTCGACCACGGTCGCGGTCTTGCCCTCGCTATCAAGGAGGAAGCCGGAATCCTTGCCGCCGAGTTTCTCATAGAAACTGACGAGAAAGTCGCAGAGCGTAAAGTCGAAAACACGCGGAACGATGAGCGCCGGCGCCGTCAGCGGCACCCCGGCCGAATCATCGACTGCAGGCAGGCTGGCCAGGACCTGGCGCACCATCCGCGCGTGGCCTTGCGGATCATCCCAGGCGATGTTGGCGACCGCGCGCAACATCGGGTCGAGCACGATGGTGCGCGGCATCGCGCCGGCGCCATAGTGACGGCTGATCGCGCCGTCATAGTCGGCGATGAAGGCAATGGCCGAGGTGGAAAGCTTTAGATAGGCCGCGGGGTCGGCGGGCGGCACGGTGAGAACGCCATAGAACACCAGCCGGTCGTCATCGAACAGGTGCGCGTCCGCCAGCAATGCCTTTAATTCTTCGCCCGCGCGCGGATTGGCGGGCGAGCCGAGGAAACTGAGCACGATCCAGCGGCCGGCCGCGACCTGCAGGCTGAAGCTGCCGTCGCCGAGGAGCGGCGCGCTGAACCAGGGCACGGGATCGCCGAGAACGATCCGGTCGGCGGAGGGTCCGTCTGTTTCCATTCGGGCAGAGCCTTGTTCCATCTGGCAGAGCCTTGGCGCGGCGCCCGCGATGCCCCTGCAGCATGCTGCGTCATGGTAAATTTTGTTCTAAAGCGCGATGATTCGAGGGTGAATCATCACCGCGCTTTAGCTCTTTGTTTGCGCATGATCTTTTCGGAAAACCGCTTCACACTTTTCCGGATCATGCGCTAATGGCGGGGCGCGTGCGATTCGCGACTTGAGAAGAGGGCCGGCACCGTGAAGGAAGGTCCGCTGCACAACCCGCGCAAAGCGCGCATTGGCGAACTCGACCGCCGGCTCGAGCGCGAACCGGACGCGGTCGAGGCGCGCTATGAGCGCGCCGGCCTGCTGCGCGAGCAGGGCTTGTTCGAAGAGGCCAAGCGCGACTACCTCGATTTGCTGCGGCGCAAGCCGGACGATTTCGGCGTGCTCAACGACTTCGGCGCGCTGGTGCTCAAAGCCGGGTATAGCGGGGCTGCGCGTTCGCTGTTCAGCGAGGCCGTGCGCCATCATCCGGATAATCCGATGGGGCACGTCAACCTCGGCAACCTGCTGCTCCTGTCCGAGGAGCATGAGCAAGCGCGTGTGCATTTCGAGGCCGCATTGCGCCTCGATCCCGGTCACGTTCACGCCCATCGCGGCATGGGCAATCTTTTGGTGGCGCTTGGCGACGCCGCCGGCGCACGCCGGCATCGCGACCTGGGATTTAAGAACGATTTTCTGACCGTGCTGCCCTGCCGGGGCGACCGCGTGCCGATCAAGGTCTTGCTGTTGGTCGCGGCGGCCGGCGGGAATACGCCGATGCAATCGTTTCTCGACGAAGCGACATTTCAGACGACGGTTCTGGTGACCGAATATTACGACGGCGAAACCCCGCTGCCGCCGCACGATCTCGTCTTCAACAGCATCGGCGACGCCGATATTTGTTCCGAAGCCTTGGAAGCCGCGCAGAAGATACTCGCGCATACGACGCGGCCGATCATCAATCATCCGCGCGCCGTCCGCAAATCCGGCCGTGCGGACAATATCGAGCGTTTGCGCGGCGTGCCGGGCGTCGTGGTTCCGCGGATCGCAAAATTGCCAAGGGACGCGCTTGCCTGTGCCGGCGTGGCCGGCGTCGTCACCGACAATGGTTTTTCATTTCCAGTTCTGGCGCGGGTGCCGGGTTTCCACACCGGCTATCATTTCGTTCGTGCCGAGACCGCCGAGGAGCTTGCCGCCGCGGTTGCAGGGTTTCCCGGCGACGCGGTGTGGCTGATCGAACAACTCGACGCGCGGGACCGGGAGGGGATGTTTCGCAAAATCCGCGTCATGATCGTCGATCGAAAGCTCTATCCGCTGCATCTGGGGATTTCCCGCAACTGGAAGGTCCATTATTTCACCGCCGACATGGCCGACTCCCCCGCCAACCGCGCCAAAGAGGTGCGGTTTCTTGACGATATGGCGGATTTCATCGGGCGGCGCGGCATCGCGGCGCTCGAGCGGATCGTCGCAACGCTCGATCTCGATTACGGCGGCGTCGATTTCGCCGTGAACGCCCGCGGCGACATTTTGTTCTTTGAAGCCAACGCGACCATGGTCATGGTCCCGCTATCATCCGAAGCGAAATGGGACTATCGGCGGCCGGCGTTCGACAACGTCTTCGCCGCCGTGCGCGCGATGCTCATGGATCGCGTTGCCGTTGGCCGCTCGCGCAACGTTTCGGCGCAATAGCGCCCCGTTCAGAGCTTCTGGGAAATGCCTGCAAAAAAGCCGCGGCGCGCGCCGTACTGCGGCGCGAACTCGCCGATGCCGCTGCCGGTGCGCAGCTCGTAAATCTGGTCGAATAGGTTGACGATGTCAAAGCGCACGGTCAGCGGCTTGGCGTTCGGCGACCATGTGAAATCGTGTGATATTCCGGTATTCACGACCGCGTAGGGGGCGGCGTGCTCGGAATTGGGCGCGACCGGCGGGGTAGACTCCAAATCGCCGCTGCGCAGACCGCTGCCGTAGATCAGGTCGGCAGTGAACAGCGTATCATTCCAACGGTACGAGGCGCCGGCCGAGCCGGTCACGCGCTGCATGTCGTCGGTATAGTGCCAATTGGTGAGGAGATACTGATAGTCTGCGGCGTCGATGAGATATTGGTTCGACTCTACGTCTTTCGCTTCCGTTATGTTGTACGAAAAATTTGCATACGCATTGAAGTTGCCGTTGACATATTTGAGCTTGAATTCGCCGCCTTCGCTGTAGCCCTCCGCATAATTGAACTGCGTCAGCACGACAGCGGCGCCGAACTGGCCGTCGTCGATCTGATCGCGCGTATTCTTATAATAGGCGTCGGCACCCATCGTCAGGCCGGGAAGCACGGTCTGATCGACGCCGACGTCGTAATAGCTCGAGCGTTCGGGCTTTACCGGATCGGCCAAGGGGACGTCCGGCTGATTGGTGGTATTGTTGAACGCTGCGATATTCGCGGTATAGGCCTGGGCCTGATAGGGCGGCGTGAAGTAGCGCGAATAGCCGGCGTGGAAGGTGGTGCCTTGGAGCGGCTTATAGACCAGCGCCAGCCGCGGGCTGAGCTGGTTGGCGTCGACATACTGGTATAGTTGATCGAAGCGCAGGCCGGCATTGAGCATCAGCTGGTTGTTGATCTTCCATTCGTCCTGGATGTAGGTGCCGATATTCCAACCGAGCTTGGAGTTGCTGTCGGTGATATCGAATGGCGGGCCGGTGACCGCCCCGGGCGAGCCGGGCAGCACGGTGTAAATGTTGTTGATATTGGTCTGTTCCCCGCTCACCGCGAAGCCAAACCGCAATGTGTGACGATCGTTGACGAGATATGACGCGTCGCCCTGAATGCCGTTGAGCTCGCTTTCCCGCGTCACGTCCGAGGCCACGTCGTTGAACTCAAGGTCGCCGGTAATATCAGGGACGAAATGGACTTCGGCGTAGCGCGAATACGCCGCGATCTGTGCATCGCCATCAGTGCCGTGTCGCTGCCACGCCGCAATGTTGGCGATATAGGTGTCGTATTCGTTCTCGTTGAGCGTCGAGGAATCGGCATTTGGCGAACCGAAATCGCCGAGCGGCGTCTGGCCGGGATTGTTCGGAATCTGAAACGTGCTGTAGGAAGCGGCCGAGATCCAACTGAAGCGCGTCGATTCGTCGAGCAGCGTTGAGGCGTAGCCGAAGAACTTGCCCTGTTGAGTGTCGTCGTGGATCGCGTTGAGAGCGGGAGTCGGATTTTCCAATCCGAGATCGTTCCAATTGCCGCGTGCGGTGACGAAATACTCGCTGTTGCCAGCGCTGCCGCCGTAATCAAAGCTCGGCGTAATCGTCTGCCGGCTGCCGCCGTAGAGGCTGATTTCGCCGCTCGGCGCCGCAAAGCTCCGACTGGTGATATCGAGAACTCCGGCCGTGCGAAGGCCGTATTCGGCCGGCAGCGCCCCGGTCAAAAGCGACATGCTGCCGATGAAGTTGGTGTCGAGCACCGCGCCAAGCGAAGAGACGCCCTCGGGAAGCACGATGCCGTTAATCCGCGTCTGCACGTTGCCGTATTCGTTTCGAACGTGGAAATTTGGATTGGAGACGGCGGAGTCGTAGGAAACGCCGGGGAGTTGAAGGATGACCTTGTCGATGGGCGTGTTGTCGGCTTGCGGCAGCTGTTCGATGGCGGCGCGGCTGATGGTCGTTGCGGAAGCTCCGATCGCGGGCAGGAGATTGTCGCGCGCCTGGTCAAGCGTGTCCATTTTTGTCTGCAGTGCCGCCTGTGCCGGCGTGGGCCCGCCGGCCGGAGCCGCGGCGGGCGCAGCGGCAACGGCAGTAGCCGTTGCCGGGGCAGCGCGTCGTCTGACGATCCGCCTGGGCTTCGGTTTAACTTTCGGCGCGCTGACGACGATTTCAGGAACCGATGTGGAAGGGGTGGAAGGGTTGGGAGTGGAAGGGCCGGGCGCTGGCGCGGTGGAGGATGCAGGCACAGAATTCTGCTGCGCCGACGCTGCCGGCGCGACGACTATTGCGAACGCCACCGCAAAGGCGGGAGCTGCCGCGTCGCGGCAGAGCCTTTGGCGCCGGAACTTCCGCTCATGGAATCGCGCCATACTTTAGAACCATGAAAAAGAGAAGCGATATCAATACGTTGTATCACGCAAAGTAAAGTTTTCCAAGTATAATCGTGTTTTCAACAGTAAAATGGAATTATAATATTTAAAGTCTGCTGCTGTATTCTTTTATACTCGTTCCAAACAAAGACTATTTCCCCAAGAAAAGCCATATCTTAATAGGCTGCGCAGCCGCCGATGGACGTGCGGTCGGTGTTTGATCGGGAGCCTCGCAGCGGCGGAAACGCCAAGGGAATTACGGGCAGGGCGGCAGCCTGCGGTAGGGAGCATAAACCGGCTCCCACATTTTCCGCTTCACTGCAGCAGCGATCTCCTCTTGCGTCAGCGGAGCCGCGTGTCCCTCGGCGATGGCCTGCGCGGCGACCGCAATGGCGACCTGGAATGAGATTTTCCGCAAGTCGACGAGCGGCGGCAGCAGATTGGCTTCGCGGTCGGCGCGGGCGGGAGACAAAGCAGCGATGGTGCGCGCGGCGGCAAGAAACATTCCGTCCGAAATGGCGCGCGACTGCACGGCGATGGCGCCGAGCCCGATGCCCGGATACACATAGGCGTTGTTGGTTTGATCCACGCGAAAAGCCCGCCCGTGACGCCGGATTGGCGGGAACGGACTTCCAGTGCCGATGACGGCGCGGCCGTCCGTCCAGGTCGCCAGATCGTGCGGCGTCGCCTCGCTTCGTGCCGTCGGGTTGGACAGCGGAAAGATGATCGGCCGCTCGACGTGGCTCGCCATTGTCCGCACCACATCCTCTGAAAACGCGTGCGGTTGTCCGGAGGTGCCGATGAGCACGGTCGGACGAGCGTTGGCGGCGACATCGGCCAGCGTAATCCGGTCCGCGGATTTCAGCGTCCAGCCGGCGAGATGATCGCGCGGCTGCGCGAAAAGCTGCTGAAACGGCTGCAGGCCGGCCATGCCCTCGACCAGCAAGCCTTCGCGGTCGACCAGATAGAAGCGGCTGCGCGCTTCGGCTTCGGCCGCACCGGCATCCACCATGGCGCGCAGCAGCAGCGAGCAGATGCCGGTTCCCGCCGAGCCGGCGCCCAGCACCGCGATGCGTTGGCGGGCCAGCGGCTCGCCAGTAACGTTCATGGCCGACAGCAAAGTGCCGACCGCGATCGCCGCGGTCCCCTGGATGTCGTCGTTGAACGTGCACAACTGGTCCCGGTAACGGGCGAGCAGGCGGTTGGCGTTGCCGAGCGCGAAATCCTCCCAGTGCAGCAGGACATGCGGCCAGCGGGCGCGGGCGGCATCGACAAACATGGCGACCAGCTCGTCGTATGCGGCGCCGCGCACCCGCTCGTGGCGCCAGCCGATATAGAGGGGGTCGGCCAAATGCTCCGCATTGTCGGTGCCGACGTCGAGAAGAATCGGCAGCGTCGTCGACGGGTGCAAGCCGGCACACGCGGTGTAGAGCGCGAGCTTGCCGATCGGGATTCCCATGCCGCCAGCACCCTGATCGCCGAGCCCGAGGATGCGCTCGCCGTCGCTGACCACAATGGCCTCGATGCGGTCGAAACGGGCGTGGCTGAAAATGCGGCTGATGACGTCCTTGTGCGGAATGCTGAGAAACAAGCCGCGCGGCTTGCGGAAAATGCTCGAGAACAATTGGCAGCCGACGCCGACCGTCGGCGTGTAGACGATCGGCATCATTTCTTCGATGTTTTGCGTCAGCAGGGCATAGAACAGCGTTTCGTTGCTATCCTGCAGCCCGCGCAAGAAGATGTATTTCTGCAGGTCGCTGCCTAATCCGCGGAAGGCGTCGAGCCGGCGCTTGACCTGCATGTCGAGCGGGGTGACGTGCGGCGGCAAGAGCCCGTGCAGGTCAAACGCGTCGCGCTCGTCTTCTGTAAAACTCGTGCCCTTGTTGAGGATCGGATCGTTGAGCAGTTCGTAGCCGCTGCGCGCCGTTTCGACGAAACGCAGTGAATCGCACGTCGTCAACCGCTCCTCCTCAGCACTGTCCCGGTTGCGTCATCATAGGGCGGGGCTGACCGCGGCGCCGGGGCCGGGCATGCTGCTCTTGCCAAACGCCACGCCTTTGGCTTCGACGCCAACCGCCGTAAGGATGACGATGACGACCGCAACGATTCCGGCGACCAGGGCGAGCGCGAAGGCGTAATCGTTACCGTAATGCGCTGCGATGCCCGCTTGCAGCGTCGCGTTGACCGACGCGATAAAATTGCCCAGCTGGTAGGTGACCCC
>JASHVN010000560.1 GCA_030044555.1 Xanthobacteraceae bacterium
GCGCGCTTGTTCTCCACCAGCGCGTTCAGCGTGCCTTTGTCGATGGTGACGTCGACGAGCGAGTTGCCGCCGAAATTGAGCGTGATCTTGTCGCCTGAGGCCATCGCCACGGTGCCGAGCGTCGCGTTGATCACGCCGTCGTTTTCGACTGTCTTGCCGAGCAGCGAAATGTAGCCGCCGGGAGACGCGTGCAGCCGGCCCTGATTGATGACGGATGCGCTCGAATTGCCGAAGAACGTGTAGTTCCCGGACATGAAGTTGGCGTTGGAAATGTTGAGCGTCGAGGCAACCAGCCCGCCGACATTGACCTGCGCGCTCTTGGAGAAGAGCACGCCCGCCGAATTGACGATGAAGACCTGGCCGTTGGCATTGAGCGCGCCGGAAATGACGCTCGTTTCGTTGCCGGTGACACGATTGAGCGTTGCCGAACTGCTGCTTGGTTGATTGAAATTGACGGTTTCGCCGGAGCCGACTGAAAAGTCCTGCCAGTTAATGATCGCCCGGTTGGTCGATTGATTGATGTCGGTGACGGGGCCGGACTGGGAAATGCTGGCGGAGCCGGCGACCACCGAACCGCCACTCGGACCGGCGAGGCTCGGGCCTGGCAATGCCGCCAAGGCGGCGACGGCTGTTACAGCAGTTAAGGAACGCCTGATCGCTGCACGGTTCTTTTTGGTCGATTTTAGCGGCGACACGGCCACCCAAACTCCTACACAGATGCCGAACTAACAAACACGCTACATTCTGATGAATATAACGAGTCACGCTATATTCGGCTGGATATAGCGAGTCCAGCAACTTGCCGTCTGAAATCGTCGCGATCCACGCTCAATGTGCGATATTTTGGCGGTGTGGCATTTTTGTCACGTCCGCTTTTCCCACGCTGTCGTGGAGGCGCGGGATCTGATGCCCGCGCCAAGAGCCCGTTACAGCGCCAAGAGCCCGTTACAGTTCTTAGTGTGCGTTTGTCAGTTTTTTCTTCGGCTGCATCTTGACGGATTTTTTTATGTCGAAAGACGGCGTCGTATAGCAGAAAGATAGAATGTCGCTCAGGCCCTGAGTGCTGCTCATGAAGCTCACGAAATTGTTCAGGAGGTCAGTCTCGCCCGTGGTCCGTGTTGTCCGGTTGATTTCGATGCCGGCCTGGACAAGGGCCGTATAACCGGAATCGTACTCGTGATGATAAGACGGCGCGAACGTCTTGGTGCCGGTGTTGACGTTGTAGGTGCAGACTTGTGACAGAGCGACAAAGCCGTAGCCGTATGTCCCAGCCTTCACGGCCGCAAATGTCGTGCCGATATTGGTGCTGGTATAGACATAACCACCGGGAATCGCGCTCGTGTAGTTCCATGGCGGTCCCGCCATCAGCTGTTGCGCCGCTGTCCCGTAGGGCGCCGTGGTCGGATCGGCGATCACGAAGTTCGCGTTGAACGGATTGGGCAATCCGCTGCTGATATCGACTGGATTATTGGGGCTGGACCAGAGCGCCAGATAGCCCTGGGCGTAGTTAAAAGGCGAGCCGACGACCAAGCCGCTGTGGTTGTTATACAGATCCTGCGGCGCCGCGGTATCGGCCGCAAGAAACAGATCGGCCTGCCCGGTGCCGGCATTGCCGAGAGTGATGATGGTATTTTCAAGGGTGCTCGTCGCGCCCGAGGTAATGGTGAACGACGCCGTGGGGTCGATATTAGTTGTGTAGTCGGTGGTGAGTTGATTGAGCGCGTCGACGAAATTCGCGGCGACGTAAATCGCGATCGTGTCCGCTCGCGACGTGGCCGGGTACATCATCAAACAAGCCGCCGATGCGCCCATCGCCAGCTTCTTTATCGTGGTGCTCAACATCGTCATTCCTCCTTTTCAAGGGTTCAGTGCGAAATCTGACGGCATCAATCCTCTGTACAGCCATTGCATCAGCCGTGGCTCGGCCCAGGCGCCGGCTCCGACTGCGTACGCAGGAAGACTGAGACTGTCGTTCGATTGGGGAAACGAGTCGCCCGTCGGCTCGTTATATACCGACGTATATTACGCTACCGTACGCCAACAACCTGAAATCGGCAACGGATTAGCAACGACAAGGTGCATGCAGCGCGAATGGAAGACTTGCGCCGCGCGCAATGCGGCTGGGACTTTCTTGGGCTGCGCGGCTCCAGTTGTGCAACTGCTCAGTCCTCGTTATATTTAATTGGATATAGCGATATTAAGACCGATGGAGTGAGTAGCTATGGCTCAGGCACAAGCGATTCCGTTGATGCGGCACGCATTCGCGAACGGCTCCTTCAAACCTATGCTGATTGACGGCAAATGGGTGGAGGCGGCGTCCGGCAAGCATTTCGAAAGCCGCAATCCGGCGACTGGCGAATTGCTGGCGACGGTGGCCGAGGGAGACGCAGAGGACATCAATCGTGCGGTCATCGCGGCGCGCAAGGCCTTCGACGGCCCGTGGAGCAAGTTCAAGCCGTATGAGCGCCAGCAAATTTTGTTGAAGCTCGCCGATCTTGTCGCGCAGCATTTCGACGATCTGAGCTCGCTCGACACGCTCGACATGGGCGCGCCTATCAGCCGGACCCGGGCTTCGCGGCTTCGCGTTTTAGGAATGCTGCGCTGGTACGCCGGCCAAGCCACCTCGATCCATGGTGAGACCATCCCCAATTCGCTTCCCGGCGAGATATTCTCCTATACGCTGAAGGAGCCGGTGGGCGTGGTCGGCGCGATCATTCCTTGGAACGGTCCGCTCGGCGCCTCTATCTGGAAGATCGGCCCGGCGCTTGCCACCGGATGTACGATCATCCTCAAGCCGGCGGAAGAAGCGCCGCTGACGTCGCTGCGCCTCGCCGAGCTGGCTTTGGAGGCCGGAGTGCCGCCGGGCGTCCTCAACGTCGTTCCCGGCTACGGCGAGACGGCGGGCGCTGCGCTCGCCGCCCATGCCGGCGTGGACAAAGTCGCGTTCACCGGCTCACACCTGACCGGACAGTCGATCGTCAAAGCCTCTGCGAGCAACCTCAAGCGCGTGTCATTGGAGCTTGGCGGAAAATCGCCCGACATCGTCTTCGCCGATGCGGATATGGACGCTACGGTGCCCGGGGCCGCGATGGCGGTGTTCGCCAATTCCGGGCAGATTTGCAGCGCCGGCACGCGAATGTTCGTCGAGCAAAAAGTCTACGACGAGTTCACCGAGAAGGTTGCCGCCTTCGGCAAGGGGTTGCGTGTCGGCAACGGGCTGGACCCTGAGACGCAAATCGGCCCGCTCGTCTCCGAGCAGCAATTGCAGCGCGTCACCGGCTATCTCAGCGTCGGCAAGCAGGAAGGCGCACGTGCGGTTGCGGGCGGCGAGCGTTTGACGGAAGGACCGATGGCGAAGGGCTATTTCGTTCCGCCGACAGTGTTCACCGATGTGCGCGACGATATGCGCATCGCGCAGGAAGAGATATTCGGGCCGGTCATCTCGGCTATACCGTTCAAGGACATGGATGAATTGGTGCGGCGGGCCAACGCCACGATGTTTGGACTCGGCAGCGGCGTATGGACGCGCGACGTGAGCAAGGCGTACCGCCTCGCGAGCGCCATCCGCGCCGGATCGGTGTGGGTGAATTGCTATCAGGCCATGGATCCCGCCGTTCCGTTCGGCGGCTACAAGATGAGCGGCTACGGCCGCGAGTCCGGCCTGCAGCAGATGGAAGAATATCTCAATGTGAAGGCGGTCTGGATCAAGACCGGCTAGGCCAAAGATCCCGCTTGGAACAAGCCTGAGCCGATTGCTTTGAAGTTCAAAGCACGCAGGCGCAAAAACAAATACGGAGGATGCAGTGCACGGAACCCGACCGCTATCCGGAAAGATGCTGATCGGCGGCAAGCTCGTTGAAAGCATCGATGGCCAATGGCTTGAATCGATCAATCCAGCCGACGAGTCGCAGCTCGGCCGTGTGCCGCTGGGCAGCGCGCGCGACATGGATCTCGCGGTCGATGCCGCACGCGCTGCCTTTCCGGCCTGGGCGGCGCTTTCGATCGAAAAGCGATCCGATTACGTCTACCGGCTCGCCGAAGCGATCCTGGCGCGGACCGAAGAGTTCGCGCAGGTCGAGGCGCTGGATACCGGCAATACGATCGGTCCGATGCGCAACGACGTCACGACGGCGGTCTCGCGCATGAAATTTGCCGCAGGCCTCGCCTATGAGATCAAGGGCGAGACCATTCCGGCAAGTCCCGGCAACATTCACATGACGCTGCGCGTGCCGTTCGGCGTGGTCGGGCGGATTATTCCCTTCAATCATCCGATCGGGTTTGCTGCCTCCCGAATCGCGCCGGCAATCGTGACCGGCAATACGATCGTCATTAAGCCATCGGAACAAAGTCCGCTCTCGGCCTCCATTCTCGCGGAGTTGTGTGCCGAGCATCTGCCGCCGGGCGTCGTGAACATCGTGACCGGCGGCCGCGAGACCGGCGAGGCGCTGGTGCGCAATCCGAAGGTCAAGCGCATCGCCTTCATCGGCTCCGCGCAATCGGGCATGGCCATTCAAAAGGCCGCCGCCGAAACCAGCGTCAAATCCGTATCGCTGGAGCTCGGCGGGAAAAACCCTCTCATCGCGTTCCCCGATGCCGATCTCGATCGCGTTGCTGCAGCCAGTGTCGGTGGCATGAATTTCGGCTGGCAGGGTCAATCGTGCGGTTCGATGAGCCGGATCCTCCTCCACAAGGATATTTACGACGCCGTGCTCGACAAAATTCTCGATCGAGTCCGCAAGATCAAAGTCGGACATCCGCTCGATGTCGGCACCAACATGGGCCCCATCAACAACAAGGCTCAGTACGAAAAGGTATTGCGCTACATTGCGCTCGGCAAGGAGGAAGGCGCCAAACTGCTGCTAGGCGGCGGACGGCCAACGGGTGCCGGCTTCGAGAAGGGTTATTGGATCGAACCGACGGTGTTTGGTGACGTCACCACCGGCATGCGCATCGCCAAGGAAGAGATTTTCGGGCCGGTGATGTCCATCATGCGCTTTGGAACCGAAGCGGAAGCGATCGAGATGGCCAACGCCATCGACCTCGGACTGACCGGCGCGGTGTGGACACAGGATATTTCCCGCGCGTTGCGCGTATCGCAGGCCATCGATGCCGGCTATGTCTGGGTCAATGGAGTTGGCACGCATTTCAGAGGCGTACCTTACGGCGGGTTCAAAAACTCCGGCATCGGCCGCGAAGAGGGACTAGGCGAGCTGTTGAGCTACACCGAAGAGAAGGTAATCAACTTGTGCAACGGACAAATCCGCGGGGAGTGAAACCGGTCGCAACCCGTTAGAGGTTATTCCGACATGGCTTTGGCTCTCGTCGCGATAATCGGCGTACTGGCCGTGGCCACATTCACGGTAGTGGCACGAGGCCAACGCTCACACTAGAGCGGGATGGGTTTTCTTCGAAGCTTTATCCCGCTCTGGCTTATCGTCGGAGCATGATCCCTCGGGTCAAGCCCAAGGGCATGCTTTTCCGAAACCGGTATCCACTTTTCGGGATCATGCTCCAGCGTGCAGAGTTTGTGGCCTATCTTCGGATATTCAGGCCGGCGTTGACAGCAGTCGCGCCGTATTCATATGAATATAGCGATGCGATGCCGCCTGACGTCGCTTTCCTTTTGAGCATCGAGTTGCAGCGTCATGTACGAATTATTGCTCGAAGACTTTGAATTGTTCTTTCTCGGATTGCCCAAGAATGTGCAAGACGATCTTTCGTTTATGATGGTGGTCCTGTGCGACGAAAGTCTCGTCGTTCGTGAAGTGGCGGAGGTGTACGAGCGCGCGTCACGAGGACTATTTGGGGCCAAGTCCCGTATCGGCCGCATAGGCAATTTGATAAGCGCGGTAGCGATAGCGGACGTTTATTTTGCAATGGATGTTCACAACCGGTTTGCCGCGGAGAAAGGGCGTCCGCGGCGTCGCCGGGAAGGCGATGAGAAAGCGGAAACCTCTCGTGGTCCCTACGCCCGTGAGATCCACGCGATAGAGACGGCAAAGCAGCGATGGCTGGAGTTGCGCGCCACCAGATTCACACCCGCGGCAATCGCGGCTGCGCTGATCCCATCTGCGCCGCAAAAAAGCAAGCGGCGGTTTTCCCGGTCGCCGCAGGCGCAGCAAAGCGAAGCCAGAGAGGCTCGGCTTGGCACTTTATCTTGATCTCGAATTCTATGCCGGCGGCCGGCGAACGGATTGTGGCAATTAGGGGTGAAGATCCTGACGCATCTCATGGTGTTAGTGTTGAGAGCAACATGGAGCCGCAGGTCTAGGCTCAGCTGCCGTTGCCGTCGCCGCCGCGCACGGAACGGCGTACTAATCGCAGGGATGGCTATCGAAAGCGTGAGTAGAGACAAATGACGAATGGCAAAAACTTGGTGACACGCTCGCTCGGCTCATCCGGGATCAGCGTGTCGGCGATCGGACTGGGCTGCATGTCGCTTTCCGGTACCTACGGTGCGAGCAACGACGAAGACGGCATCGCGCTCGTTCACGAGGCAATTGATCAAGGCATTACGTTTTTTGACACCTCCGATGCTTACGGGAACGGCCACAACGAAGAGCTTTTGGGGAAGGCCATCGCCGGGCGCCGCGAGGGCCTCGTGCTCGCGACCAAGTTCGGCAATTTGGGCGGCCGCGGCGGAAGGGTTGCGGATGGCCGTCCGGAATATGTCTTGAGCGCGTGCGAGGCTAGTCTCAAGCGCCTCGGCGTCGACACCGTAGACCTCTACTACCAGCACCGCATCGATCCGACGGTGCCCATTGAGGAAACCGTCGGCGCCATGGCGCGCCTGGTCGAACAGGGGAAGGTCCGCGCGCTGGGCCTGAGCGAAGCGGGCCCCGAGACCATTCGCCGCGCGCACGCCGTTCACCCGATCGCCGCCGTGCAGAACGAGTTCTCCCTGCTGTACCGGGTCGAAGCCGAAGAGACCTTGAAGACGATCCGGCCGCTCAAAATCAGTTTCGTCGCCTACTCGCCGCTGGGGCGTGGACTGATGACGGGCGTGGTCGACGATCAAAAAACCATCTCGGACAACGACGCGCGGCGGCGACATCCGCGCTTTGCCGCGCAGAACATTTCGCACAACATCGGGCTAGTCCGCAGCATTGAGGAGATCGCGCGCGAGAGGCATTGCACGCTCGGCCAGCTTGCACTGGCGTGGCTGCTGGCAAGAGGCGAAGACATCATCCCGATTCCCGGCACCAAGAGAAAGGAGCGTCTCCTGGAAAATATCGGAGCGCTCGGGGTTGAGTTGACCGCTGACGACATGGCGCAAATCTCCGACACGATTCCGGTCGGCGCTGCTGCCGGCCTGCGTTATCCGGAAGCCCAGATGAACAGTCTCTATCTTTGAGACTCTCCAGGCTCGGCTGAACCCGCCGGGGTCGGAAAAATTTGAAATCATGTTGCACACGCAAGCGCGCACGCACTGGCCGGTCATTATCGCCGGAGCCGGCCCGACCGGACTCACGCTGGCCGGTCTCCTGGCTCGTTACGGCGTCGATGTGCTTGTCATCGAACGAAACCCGCAGACCGTACAGGAACCACGCGCGGTCTCCATCGACGATGAGTCGCTCCGAACCATGCAGGGGGTCGGCATCATCAACGATCTGGTCCCGAACCTGGTCCTTGGATACGGCTCGGAATATTATTCACCGGGCGGCCGACAATTCCTCAAGGTCAAGCCGACAACGCTGGAATACGGCTATCCGCGACGCAACGCATTTCGGCAGCCGGTCCTTGAGGCTCTTCTCCGCGAGAACCTGGAACGCCTCGAAAACGCGTCGGCATGGTTCGGAGCCGAGCTCGTCGATTTCTCGCAATCGGACTCTTGCGTATCGCTCCGCGTGCGCGAGAACGACCGGTTCGCTGAACTGACGTGTGATTATCTCGTCGGCTGCGACGGCAGCCGAAGCTTCGTTCGCCAAACGCTCGGCGTGGAGCTTGAAGGTTCGACCTTTCGCGAACGGTGGCTCATCGTCGATCTCGAACAGACCACCGATCCAACCCGTGATACCAAGGTCTACTGCAATCCTGACCGGCCCTGTCTGTCGTTGCCGGGCCCGCATGGCACACGCCGTTTCGAATTCATGTTGCATGAACATGAACAAGATGAGGACGTGCTTGCTCGCGACAACGTCGCTGCCCTCCTGCGGCTTCACGGGACCGACGACAAGGCCTTCCTTCGCCGCAAGGTCGTCTACACGTTTCACGCGCGCATGGCGGCCCGCTGGCGAGATCGCCGCGTGCTGCTTGCCGGGGACGCCGCGCACCTGATGCCGCCGTTCGCAGGCCAGGGCATGAACAGCGGAATTCGCGATGCTCACAACCTTGCCTGGAAGCTCGCGGCGGTTACGGAAGGCCGTCTCGGGCCCAATCTGCTCGATACCTACCAGATCGAGCGACAGGATCACGCCGCGCAAATGATCCAACTCGCGATCCGCATGGGGCACGTGATGATGCCGCGCAGCCGGCTACGGGCCGTCGCACTGCAAAGCTTCTTTCGCGCGCTTGCCCTGTTTCCTCGGGTTCGCTCCTACTTTGCCGAAATGAAATATAAACCCCCGCCCAGCTTTCATGACGGCTTTCTGATCCGGCACTCGGCCGCGCCGAAAGCCTCACTCGTCGGGAAGCTTTTTCCGCAGGCGCTCGTCATGAACGGCAGCGGCTTCCAATTGCTGGACGACGTGCTTGGCGACGGATTTACGCTGCTGGCGCCACCAGGCATTTCGGCCGCTCTCTTGGCGGAAGCCGATGTCAAAGGACTCAATCCGCTGCGCAAGGTCGCCGTGTTCGACAAGGAAGAAGCTCTTCCTGCAGAAGCTGCGACGGCTGCCGCGCGCGACGTGCGGGGCGATCTGGCGCGGCTCCTTCACGGCAGGCCCCAGGGACTCTTTCTGCTGCGCCCCGACCGTTATGTCGCCGCCTGCTTTCCCGTCGATCGCATTGAGAGCGTCTCGAGCGGTATCGCAACGCTCATTGGCACGACTTGGCGGGGGTCCACGGCCGTTGCGTCCAAGCCGCCGCGCGTCGGGATCACCCGGAGTCTGCCAATTTAATTCAACGCGGTCGCTCGCGCTGTCGCAGCCGGCGGCTTTTCGCGCCTTGTCGCCACGAGAGCATGGCTCACACGCGTGGAACGATTGTCATGATGGTAATGGGATTGCCCTATATTCTGATCGCTATATACCGTAGAATATAACGACCGTCGAGACAAGCGACGCGTCATTGGCTTGCGTTGCGCTGGTCTGCACCCGCCGCTCTGGCGGACTCTGGAGCAGATTTGAATGAGCGAAATCGGAATCGTGCGGCAGGTGCACGGCGAATGGGTTGCCGCGGCTCGCCTTGTGCGTCTGCGCATCGAGGCCGACAGGCTGGATCACCCGCAGGACGTCCTGATTGCGCCACAGGACGTTCAGTCGTTGATCGGCCTGCTGTTACGCCTGAGCGGCAAAGCCGGCCCCGCCGATGAGGCGCCGCCTGATGAGAGAACTATCAGGCCGGTGGCGGTGGACTCCATCGCCTTGGGCTCGACCGACGACGGTAACGCGATCCTCGAACTAAATGTCGGCCGAACGACCCTGGCGTTCTTTCTTCCTTCCGCCGCATGCCGTCCGCTCGGACAAACCTTGCTCACTCTCACTGCGACTTGCGCGCGGACGGCAAATTAAGCGTTTGCCCCAGCGCCGACGCGTATCCTCTTTGGAGAATGCCATGCCGATGCAGCACAATATCGAAGACCCAGTCACCGAATACCTTTTCATCGCGGGTGAGGCGATCGAAGGCCGCGCCCGGATCGAGGTGCGCAATCCTGCGAGACCGGATGAACTCGTCGGAACGATCGTACGCGGCACGTCTGAGCACGTCGATCACGCTGTCATCGCAGCAAAGCGCGCCCAGCCGGCTTGGGCGGCTCTCACCTTTGGCGAACGTGCCGACATACTGCGCAAGGCGCTTTCGCGCCTGGAAGAGGATATAGACCGGCGTGCCGCGCTCTTCGTACGCGAGAACGGCAAGCCGCTTGCGCTGGCACGGGCGGAGCTCCTCAGTATCCCAAAGCGTCAACAGATGGCTCTTGACTATGCGCCGCAGTTCGACACCGAGCGCGCCTACAAGGCTGCCAACGGACGGACATTCGTCGTCAGCCGTCCTTACGGCGTTGTCGTATCGATCGTGCCCTGGAACTCGCCTGACGTATTGGCCTTCACCCAGATCGTCGCGGCGCTGCTCGCCGGCAATTGCGTCGTTCTCAAACCGCCGGAAAGCTGCCCGCTCACTCTCTCCCGGTCGGTTCGGATGTTCGCTGAGGATCTGCCGCCCGGCACGATCAATGTTGTCACCGGGTTGCCGGCGGAAATCGGCGATGCGCTGACGACCCATCCCGACGTTGGCAAGATCGGCTTCACCGGCAGCATTCCGTCGGCTCGGCACATCATGTCGAATGCCGCTCAATCGATCAAAGGGGTCACGCTCGAACTCGGCGGCAACGATCCGGCGATCATCCTCGATGACGCGGAATTCGAACCATCAATGTTGTCACGAATGCTCAATGCAACATTCATGATGAGCGGTCAGGTCTGCATGGCCATCAAGCGCATCTATGTGCCCGCAAAGCGAAGGGACGAGTTCGTCAACAAATTTACCAAGGCGGTCGACTCTATCGTGGTCGGCGATGGCCTGGAGCCATCCGTAACGATGGGCCCGCTGCACAGTCAGAAGGCTCAGACGAGAGCCAACAGCCTCGTCGAGGATGCTGTCCGGCGCGGCGCCAGCGTCTGGCCGTTGGGCGAGATTAACAGCGAGGCGACGTTCGCACACGGTTATTTCATGCGGCCGACGGTCGTGACCGACATCGACGACGAGGCGCCGCTGATGACCGAGGAGCAATTCTGCCCGGCGATTCCTATCACCACCTACCACACCTTGGACGAAGCGATCGCACGCGCCAACCGAACGGAATTCGGCCTCAGCGGTTCAGTATGGGGACGCGATATTGAGCGCGCCCTCGACGCGACGCGAAAGATCGAAGCCGGACAGGTCTGGGTAAACACTCATGGCGTTCTCGCCATCAACCACCTGGCGCCTTACGGCGGTGTCAAGCAGAGCGGCATCGGTCGCAAATCCGGCATTGAGGGCATTCTCGAATACGTCCAGAGCCAGACGATCACGACCTACGAGCATAGCTGAGACGCGTAGGATATTGTACGATCATGATGCGCAGCGCACCGCGCTTAGGAGAAATACAAGAAGCCTCGTCAGGCGGCGATGTCGGGCGTTTACGGCGGCCGACGATAAGCCGGCACACGCGCTAAATTGGGTTCTTGTGAGGGCTATAAAGGTGGCATTTGGGTTCATCTGCGTTCTCATGGGCCCCTGACCGGCGCGACGTTCGACCCAACCTGAGCAACGAGGCAGCCTATGTCCAAAATGCTCGCGATGATCGTTCCGAACGCTGGTGGCCGCCTCCGCCTGGAGGAGCGTGATCTCCCGGCGCCCGGTCACCACGAGGTCCGTATTCGCGTTCACGCATGCGGCGTCTGCCACAGCGACTCTGTGACTGTGGAAGGTCACGTTCCGGGTCTTAGCTATCCGCGCGTTCCAGGCCACGAAGTCATAGGCGTGATCGACGCTTTGGGTTCCGACGTGGAAGGCTGGGAAATAGGCGCGCGGGTCGGAGTAGGCTGGTTCGGGGGCTCCTGTGGTTATTGCGGTCACTGTCGGCGGGGCGCTGCATTCGCGTGCGAAAACATTCATAGCGTCACGGGCGTAACCCGCGACGGTGGTTATGCCACCCACATGCTGGCGCTGACTTCGGCTTTGGCGCGTGTGCCGGAGACCCTGGACCCGGTGGAGTCCGCGCCGCTCCTTTGCGCCGGCATCACCACCTTCAATGCTCTTCGGCACTGCGGAGCGACACCTGGTGATCTTGTAGCAATCCATGGCGTCGGCGGTCTTGGCCACCTCGGCATCCAGTTCGCCGCCCGGCAGGGTTTTCGAACGGTGGCGGTCAATCGCGGACACGATAAGGAGGCATTGGCGCGGTCGCTGGGCGCACATGACTACATCGACAGCGAAGCAGTCGACCCGGCCCAGGCGCTGCAAGCCATGGGCGGGGCGAGGGCGATCATTGCGACCGTCACCAGCGCCGCGGCAATGCAGGCAGTCTCCGGCGGACTGGGTGTCGATGGAACCATGATGGTCATCGGCGCGGTCGGTGCGCTGACCGTCAATTCTATGGACCTGCTTGGCAAAAGAGCCGCCGTCCGTGGCTGGTATTCGGGCACAAGTGCCGACTCAGAAGACACCCTGGCGTTCAGCCAGCTCAATGCCATTGCCTCGATGAACGAGATCTTCCCGTTTGAAGAAGCTCAGGCTGCCTATGATCGCATGATGAGCGGAAAAGCACGCTTCCGCGTCGTTCTCAAAATGGAGAACAGCTAAGGCGATAGCTGCCCGACGTGAAAAACACCATATCCTGGATGCGTTTCCAGCGCGCTGTGTGAGGTGGCGTGATTCCCCATCGATCGAGCCTGCCCGGGGGCCACTTCCAGTAGTCAGGTCCATGAAATTCGTACCCGTCATCGATCTGAAGAACCTCAGCGGTGTATTCGATCGGAAATTCCTCGGGACCCGCGAAATAGCAAAACACATTGTTGCCGGCGCCATGCCGCCCTGGACCCCATTCGATCGGGTAGCCCGCATCACGCATTCGTCCGCCGCCACGCATACAGGATTCGAGATCAGGCATCTCGAAAGAGACGTGATTGAGCGTGGGTTTTCCGGTTTGCCCGGTAACGATCGAGGAATGATCGGAATTATCACAATGGAGGAAATAAAGCGGTCCGCTGTGATCGACACAACGGAACCCCAACACTTCCGTGAAGAAGCGGTTGGTCTTCTCGATTTGCGCCGCGTTGATGTTGATGTGGGCGATTTTCCGCGGCCGATCGGAGACATCGGCTGGAGCGCTATGGTCGCGCGCATCGCAAACGATCGCGAGGTTGCGGTTTTCGACGTCCGCAAAGCCAAATCCATACCCTTCGCCCGGCACGGATATCTCGTGCGGCGACTCGGCGGCGCAACCACTTTCTACAACCTTCTTATGGAGTGCATCGACGATATCGCGGTCGGCGGCGTCAAAGGTAATCCGGCGCAGTGCCGCCGGCCCGCGGGATCGATGGATGGCCAGAATGTGATGATGGGACGCGGTGCCCCGAAACCAAATCGACTCTCCCGAACGTTCGATCTCCGTGAGATTCCATGTATTGGCGTAAAACTCAGCCGCTCTGCCGGGTTCATTCAACTCGATGTCGACGCTGCGGACGCCGCGTACGGTGATGGGCTTCACGTTAACTCCAATGCGCTCGGTTTGCGCTCAAAGGTTAGCAACGAGGGACTCGCTCGATGTCCGGATAAAGCCCGGACCCTATGAGCGCCTCTCGACCGTCGACCTTATCCTTTTTGAATTCTTCCGCCAGATGCGCAGGGGGGCCGCGTATCCCTCTCCGATTCTGTTTCGAAGCCGTGGGGCAGGGGGCATTACTGCTTTGCATCATGCGTTATATACCGATGACTATAGCGAGAACATGGGCGATGCAGTATCTCCTGGCCCTCGGCAATTTGAGCCGGGATTTTCCTTCCGCCTTGCGCTATAGTTTGTGAACTTCAAAAGGAGGAAACGAATGGGCAACACCCTTGATAAGCACCGGCGCGCTTTCCTGATCCAGACCGCCGCCGGGGTCGGCGCGGTCGCAGCGGGGGCGGTCCCCGAAGCTCAGGCGCAAACGCCGCAGCCGGCATCGATGGCCCCAGCATCGGCTCCCGTGCAGCCTGTCGGCAAAGGCGCTGGCGTAGGTGCCTTTCTCAACATCGATAACGCGATCGCAGTGGAAGCGATGGCCGAGCGCATCATGCCGGGCGCGGCGGGCAAGCCCGGCGCGCGCGACCTCGGCGTACTGAACTACATCGATCTGGCGCTGGCCGGCCCATACGCGCGCCTCCAGGAATTCTATCGACTGGGCCTTGCCCAGCTCGACGCCTATTGCAACTCGGAGTTCAAAGGCGGCTTCGCCGACCTGACGGCGGAGGAACAGGACAAGGTTCTCCTCGCGCTTCAACAAGGCAAGGCCAGCGGTTTCGAATGGCCGACGGCAAAAGACTTCTTCGAAACGGTCCGAACCCACACGATGGAAGGCATGTTCGCGGATCCGATCTATGGCGGGAACAAGAATTATGGAGGCTGGCGCCTCGTCGGATTTCCCGGTGCTCAGGCGATGTTCAACAAGGACGATATGGAGACGAACGGCCCGTTCGTACGTGAGCCGATCGTGGGCTTGCAGTCCTGACCTGTCGTCAACCTCATTCGGAGAACCAACGTGACTACTCGAAAAACGGACATTGTTATCGTCGGCGTCGGTGCGGCGGGCGCCATCCTCGCGGCCGAACTGGCGAAGGCGGGCGCAAATGTAATCGGCATCGAGCGCGGCCCGCGCCTGACGAACGAGGATTTCGCCGGGCGTGACGAGCTTCGTTACTTTGAACGGCTCGATTTACGACCCGATCCGATTACGCAGCCGATCACTTGGCGTCCCAATGACAAGGCGCGCGCCGTCCCCATGAAGCAGGTTGACTACGGCAACCAGGCTGGCGGCGGCACCGTGCATTATGGAGCTCTGTCGTGGCGGATGCACGAAACCGACTTCAAACCGCGATCGACGACGATTGCACGGTACGGCGAGAAAGCAATTCCCGAAGATTCCGCGTTGATCGATTGGCCGGTCGACTGGGCGGAGATTGAACCATTTTACGATCAGGCTGAGTACGATCTCGGAATTTCCGGCCAAGCCGGCAATGTGAAGGGTCAGAAGCTCGCGGGCGGAAATCCGTTCGAAGGATCAAGGTCGCGCAAATATCCGTTGCCGCCCTTGCAGAAAGGGCAGGCTGACGAACTGTTCGAAACGGCAGCACAAAAACTCGGCTATCATCCGTTTCCCTCGCCGCGCGCCATCCTCTCGCACGATTATAAAGGCCGCATCGCTTGTTCCAATTGCGGCTTCTGCCAGGCGTTCGGATGCCCCTTCGGATCGAAATCGAGCACCCTCGTCAACAAGCTGCCCGAAGCAGACGCGACCGGGCGTTTCAGCCTGATCACCAATGCAATGGTCTATCGTGTCGACACCGACAATAGCGGCAAGGCGACGGGCGTATCTTACTACGGGCCGGACGGGTCGGAAAACACAATCGAAGCCGACGTCGTGATTCTGACGACCTATATCTATGATAACGTCCGTCTATTGATGTTGTCGAAGACGGAGAGACATCCCGACGGTCTCGCCAACTCGAGCGGCCTGCTGGGACGGGGATACATGGCCCACATCGGCGCGCGCACGTTCGTCGCCTATGATAAGCGCTATGTGAACGTGTTTATGGGGCCAAGCAACCAGAAGCACTCGCTCGACGATTTCAACGCCGACAACTTCGATCATTCGGGCCTCGACTTCATACGCGGCGCGCAGATCTCCGTCTCTTGCGCGGCGCTTGACGCTGGTCCGATCGGCGCGACCCAGGCGATCACCCCGCCGCCGGGCATGCACAATTGGGGTGCCGCCTATCGCGACTTTCTCTCGCAATATTTCGCGCGCTACGCCGCGGTCATCGCGCAAACAGAGAATCTGCCCTATCTCGATCAGCGGATCGATCTCGATCCGAACGTGAAAGACAAATACGGTTTGCCGGCTCCGCGCGTTACCTACGACTGGCGGCGCCCAAATGAAATCGCGCGCATCCATTTCATGCAGAAGAAGCTGCAGGAAATCGGCGCGGCCATGGGGGCGGACAAGGTATGGGAGTCCCCACTGGGACAGGGCTCGCCCGGGGGCCACCATCAAGGTGGAACCCGTATGGGCAGCAATCCCAAGGACTCCGTGGTCAACAAATACGGTCAGACCTGGGACATACCAAACCTGTTCGTGATCGGCAGCTCTACGTTCCCGAGCATGGGTTCAGGCTTCAATCCGACGCTGACGATCCAGGCGCTGGCCTATCTGAGCGCGGACGCGATCGCGAACAAGTATCTCAAGAATCCCGGCCGGTTGATCTGACGCCGGACGAGGTTATCCCACGCGGGCGCGGATCGTCGCACCCGCGAGGCTATGCGTCGCTTCTATGAGGTCGAGCTGTCCGTGTCGATCGACGTCGGCGCGGACAGTTTGCTCTCGGAGCGATCCAGAAAAGGCTACGACGTTCGACGCGTCACACAGAGCATTCTCGCTCAGTTGCGCAAATGACGGGATATCGGAGCGAAATCAATGAAGGCAATCAAGTCATATGCCGCGGGCGTCGTCTTTCTCGCAGCAATTGGTCAGGTGAACGCCGTCTCGGCCCAAGATGCGACCGCCGGCGAACAAACCTTCGTCAAGTGCCGAATTTGCCATCAGATAGGGCCCGGCGCCCAGAATTCAGTCGGTCCAGATCTCAACGGCGTTGTCGGTCGGAAGGCGGCAACCCAACCCGGCTTCGATTATTCCGACGCGCTCAAAACGTCCGGACTCACCTGGGACCAACCCACATTGGAAAAATGGCTGAAAGCGCCCAGCGCGCTCGTTCCAGGTACGAAAATGACCTTCGCCGGTCTGACGAACGACCGACAAATCGCAAATGTCATTGCCTATCTCAGCCAGTTCAAGGTGGACGGTTCCAAAAAATGAAACCAGCCCAGATGGGCTGATAAATGGCAATCGCGAAACAGGAATCGTCGCGACCGCTGCCGTCTTCCTGCGATCGGATCGAAGCAGCGTCGTTCCATAAAAATGATCGGGAGAAAATACAATGACTACACTGGTCACCGGCGCGGGCCTGATCGGGGCCGCATTTGCCCGCGAAGCGCTGCAGCGTGGCGAGAAGATTCTCTTCATCGATCTCGAGCCTCGAACGGAGTTTCTCCGCTTCAAGCTCGGCGACAAGGGTTTCGAGGTTTTGCGCAGGGACATTCGCGACTTAGCGGGGCTCGTGGAAGTGATGGC
>JASHVN010000561.1 GCA_030044555.1 Xanthobacteraceae bacterium
AGCGGATTGAGCCAGATGAGACGGCGGCAGGAGCGGTGCAGGCGATCGATCTCGAAGGCGAGCGTATCGTCGGCATCGCGCTCGAGCCCATCGGTAATGAGCAGCACGACGGCGCCCTGGGTGAGCACGCGGCGCGCCCAGAGCTTGTTGAAGGCGCGCAGCGACGAAGCAATGCGCGTGCCGCCCGACCAGTCGGGCACGCTCGCCGAGCAGGCGGAGAGCGCGTCGTCCGGGTCGCGCTCGCGCAACGCGCGGGTGACATTGGTCAGCCGCGTGCCGAACAGGAATGTGCTCACGCGTTTGCGCGCGTCGGTCAGCGCATGCAGGAAATGCAGAAAGATGCGGCTGTACTGGCTCATCGAGCCGGAGATGTCGAGCAGCGCCACCAGCGGCGGCGGCTTGGTTTTCGGCCCGATGTAGCGCAGGTCGATGAAATCGCCGCCGCCTTTGAGGCTCGCCCGCAAGGTGCGGCGGATGTCGATGAGATGCCCGTGCGGATGCGGCGCCAGCCGCCGCGTGCGCACTTCGGCGAGCGGCAGCACGAGCTTCTTCATCGCCTCCTTGGCTTTCGCAATCTCGGCGTTGGTCATCTGCGCAAAGTCCTTGCGCTGCAGCACTTCGCGTTCGGAGACGGTCATGCGCGCGTCGAGCTCGACCTCGCGTTCTTTTCTCAGCTTGTCATCGAGGCCGGAAAACAGCGCCTCGTGCACGCGCGTGGCGCCGGCCTGCGGCGCTTGCGGCTGCGACGGCGCCTGCGGCAGCATCATCGCCAGCATCTGATCGATATAGCCGCGGCGGCGGAAAAAAATGCGGAAGGCCTGATCGAACAGCACCGAATGCTCGTGGCGTTTCACGAACACCGCGTGCAGCGTCCAATAGAAATCCTCACGGGTGCCGACGCCGGCAGTCTTCAGCGCTTCCAGCGCATCGAGCACCGCGCCCGGCCCGACCGGAATGCCGGCGGCGCGCAGCGCGCGGGCAAAGTAGAGGATGTTCTCGGCGAGCCGGCCGGACGGTTGCGCGTCGGTCATGTTTGCGTCAGCCCTGTTTGGGTCAGCTCTGGGCGCATCACTCATTAAGCCTCGCTCCAGAAAAGCTTGCGCGACGCGGCGCCTTCCCCTAAAGGCTTGAGCCGCGCGCCACCTCGCGCGCCGTAGGCGTTCACGTCAACCAACGCGCCTGACCGATCCTGGCCCGCATGGTGCGGGCCAAGGCACTCGGGCGCTCGGAGCTTTGACGTGACGCGTATCTTCAAAATCCTGACTTCCAAAATCTTGACATCCTCAGTCACCGCGTTCCGTGCGGCGCCGCTGGCGGCGCGCGTGGGATCGTTCCTGTTCTTCCTCGCCAGCGTCGCCGACGGCACGCTGATGCCGTTTTTCCCACTGTGGGCACGCAACGACGCCGGCATCCCCATTGAATATATCGGTTTGCTGCTCGCATGCTATGCGGGCGGCGAATTGCTGGCTACGCCGTTTATCGGCGGCATTGCCGACCGGGTCGGACGGCGCCCCGTGCTTCTGGCGTCGACCACCGGAATTGGCCTCGGCTTCATCCTCTTGTTCTTTGCCCCCAACGCGATCGCGACCGCGTTTTCGCTGCTGGTCATCGGCATTTTCGAGAGCGTTCTCCACCCGACCGCGGCGACGGTCATTACCGATGTGGTGCCCGCCGACGAGCGCCGCGGCCATTTCGCGATGACGCGCGTGATGTCGAGCGCCGGACGGATCATCGGCCCGGCGCTCGGTGGAATCTTGGCCCTGTGGTCGCTGCATCTTGTGTTCTTCGGCGCTGCGGTCACGATCCTGATCGGGGCGGCGGCGGTCGCCGCCCTGCTGCCGGAGACGTGGCATAAAACCACCGCGGAAAGAGAAGCCGACGACGACGGTGAAAACCTGACCGCGATTGGCGCGGCGTTGCGCGACCGGCGGCTGGCCGGACTGCTGCTGTCGATTTCGGTGCTCGAAGTCGCCGCGAGCTGGATCGAGGCGGTCACGCCGCTTTACGCCACCGCGGCGGGCACCGTGACCCCCACCGGGATCGGCATGCTGTTCGCCTATGCGGGCGTGATCGGCGTCATCTTTCAGTGGCCGGTCACGGAAGCTTCGCAGCGGATCAGCGGCTTCGCTACGGTGCTATGGAGCGGCGCCATCGAGGCGCTCGCCTTCGTCTTTTTATTGCCGACCCCGGCGCTGCCGCTGCTTATCGCGGCGATCACGCTCGCATCGTTCGCGCGCATGCTGTCCGGCCCGCTGGTGCAGGCGATCGTGTCGGAGCTGGCGCCGCGCACCGCGCAGGCGACCTATCAGGCCGCATTCTCCATCGTGTTCGATTTCAAGGACGCTGCTGGACCGGCGATCGGCACCTGGCTCTACGCGATGTCGACCGCGCTCCCCTGGGGCACCGGCATCATCGCCTCCATCGTTGCTTCTTCGGCGCTCGCGGTGGCAACGCGGCGGCACGAGGCGGAGCAAGCCAAAAACGCGGGGAACGGCTGAGGCGGCTTCCGCGGAAGGGGAATTAGATCGGGAGCCAGAAAACGCCGTCGATCGCAATGGCAGATTGCAGGTTCCGAGAAGATCGGGTTGTCAAGGACGCGAAGCGCCCCTCGGGTAAATCCTTGACAACCCGATCTTCTCGGAAAAACAGCAATCATTGCGATCGACGGCCCGCTGCATCGAGCCGTTTTTTGCTACTGATCCGATCCAATCGAAATCCGGCCCGAGCGCCCTACTCTGCCGCGCGCTTATGCATCAACAACACATTGCGCGAGTGGCAGTTTGGGCACGACATAATACGTTCGAATTTGGGTGTGCCTTCGACGACGACATCCTGAATAACTAAACTCTCTCGGGCGCACACCGGACATGGAACCTGGGCCGCAGCATCAACCGCGAGAAGCTTGCCAGCAGCGATCCATGCTTGCGCAATCTCCGGCTGCTGCCACGCGCTCATAAGATCATTCCGCCGCGCGCAGCTCCGCCTTCACCTCGTCGAGCATCTCCTTGACCTTGGAGCCTTCGAGCTTGGCGATGTCGTCCTGATATTTGAGCAGCACGCCGAGGGTGTCGGAGACGGTGGCTGGATCGAGCGCCACCACGTCGAGCTCCGAGAGCGCGCCGGCCCAATCGAGCGTCTCGGCGACGCCGGGCGATTTGAACAGGTCCTGCTTGCGCAAGGCCTGGACGAACGCCACCACCTGCTCGGACAGTTTCTTGCCGACGCCCGGCACTTTTTTGCGCACGATGGCGAGTTCGCGCTCGGCGTTCGGATAGCCGACCCAGTGATAGAGGCAGCGGCGCTTGAGCGCGTCGTGGACTTCGCGGGTGCGGTTGGAGGTGATGACAACGACCGGCGGATGGTCGGCCTTCACTGTGCCCATTTCCGGTATCGTGACCTGGAAATCGGCGAGCACTTCCAGCAGAAACGCCTCGAACGCCTCGTCGGTGCGGTCGATCTCATCGATCAGCAGCACCGGTGCGCCGGCAGCGTCGGGCTCCAGCGCCTGCAAGAGCGGCCGCTTGATCAGAAACCGCTCCGAGAACACGTCATGCTCGAGGCGTGTACGGTCGTGCTCGCCCTCGGCCTCGGCGACGCGGATGGCGATCATCTGCGCCGCGTAATTCCACTCATAGACAGCGGCGGAGACGTCGAGCCCCTCGTAGCATTGCAGCCGGATCAAATGGCGGCCGAGCGTCGCCGACAAAACCTTGGCGATCTCGGTCTTGCCGACGCCGGCCTCACCCTCGAGAAAGATCGGCCGGCCCATTTTCAGCGCCAGAAACAGCACGGTGCCGAGCGAACGGTCGGCCAGATAATCGGCCTCGGACAGAAGCTCGACGGTAGCGTCGATGGAGGCCGGCAGCGGCCGTGGCGAAGGCTTATTCATGCACTCAATCTATCCGGTCATCAGCGGGCTTGTCCCGGCCATCCACGCGTATCTGGGCTGTAGGTAAAGACATTGATGCCCGGCACAAGGCCGGGCATCCGACTGGTCATAGCGGCAAGTGACCTTGCCGTCTCTAGATTTTTCCTTTGAGCACGATCTTATCCGAAAACCGGGGTCCACCCTCGGATCAAGTCCGAGGGCAGGCTTTTTCGGGATCATGCCCTCGTTATTTCCCGATTGCCTCGGCAACCGCGCGGCGGGCGAGCACGCCGACCAGATGCGCGCGGTATTCGGCGCTGCCATGAATATCCGAATTCATGCCGTCGGCCGGAATGCTCATGCCTTCCAGCGACTTCGGCGAGAACCGCTTCTTCAGCGCCTCTTCGAACGAGGGCACGCGGAACACGCCGTTGGCGCCGGCGCCGGTCACGGCGACGCGGATTTCGCTGCCGCGCTTGCTCACGAACACGCCCACCAGCGCAAAGCGCGAGGCCTGATTGCGGAACTTCTGATAGGCCGCCTTTTTCGGGATCGGGAAGCTCACCTTGGTGATGATTTCCGCCGGCTCCAATGCGGTCGAGAACATGCCGGTGAAGAAGTCATCGGCCTTGATGCGGCGCTTGTTGGTGATGATGATGGCGCCGAGCCCGAGGCAGGCGGCCGGATAGTCGGCATTCGGATCGTTGTTGGCGATCGAGCCGCCGATGGTGCCCATGTGGCGTACAGCCGGATCGCCGATCATGCCGGCGAGCTTGGCGAGCGCCGGGATCGCTTGTTGCACGACCGGCGAGTTGCTGACGTCGTTGTGACGCGTCATGGCGCCGATCGTGATCGAGCGCCCGCTTTGCTCGATGCCGGCGAGACCTTCGACGAGCGACAGGTCGACGATCTGCGGCGGCCCGGCAAGACGCAGTTTCATCGTCGGCAGCAGCGTGTGGCCGCCGGCCAGCAATTTGGCCTCGTCGTTCTTGGTGAGAAGATTAGCGGCTTGCCGCAGCGTCTGCGGACGGTGGAAGGTGAAAGCGTACATTGCAGTCCTCCGTTAAGCGTGGTCCTGGACCTTGATCCAATTCGATCTGAATCGGATCAAGGTCTAGATTTTCGTTTGAGCATGATCTTATCCGAAAACCGGTTTCCACTTTTCGGGATCATGCTCTGGATTTTTCCTTTGAGCATGATCCTATCCGAAAACCGGTTTCCACTTTTCGGGATCATGCTCTAAGCCGCTCGTGGCAGCGTGTGGGTCTTCTGCAGCGTCGCCCAGACCGTGGCGGGCGTCGCCGGCATGTCGATTAATTCAGTGCCGAGCGCATTGGTGATCGCGTTCATCACCGCGGCCGGCGCGGCGATCGCGCCGGCCTCGCCGCACCCTTTGATGCCGAGCGGGTTCGTCGGGCATTTGGTCACGGTGGTGTCGACCTGCAACGAGGGCAGATTGTCGGCGCGCGGCATGGCGTAATCCATGTACGAGCCGGTCACCAGCTGACCCTTGTCGTCATAAACGGTGTGTTCAAGGAGCGCCTGGCCGACACCCTGGGCGACGCCGCCGTGAACCTGGCCTTCGACGATCATCGGATTGATGACGGTGCCGAAATCGTCAACCGCCGTCCAGCCGACGACCTGGGTATCGCCGGTTTCCGGATCGATCTCCACCTCGCAGATATGACAGCCGGCGGGGAACGTGAAATTCGTCGGGTCGTAGAACGCGCTTTCCTTCAGGCCCGGTTCGATTTCGCTGGTGGGGAATTTGTGCGCCACATAGGCGCCGAGCGCCACCTCGCCCCACGCCGCCGACTTGTCGGTTCCGGCGACGGTGAACTTGCCGTCCTTGAAGACGATGTCGCCTTCGGCTGCTTCGAGCAAATGCGCGGCGATCTTCTTCGCCTTGGCCTCGACCTTGTCGAGCGCGCGAACGATCGCCGACATGCCGACAGCGCCGGAACGCGAGCCATAGGTGCCCATGCCGAACTGCACGATATCGGTATCGCCGTGCAGGATGTTGACCTGGTCGATGGAAAGCCCCAGCCGGTCGGCCACAAGCTGCGCAAACGTGGTCTCGTGGCCTTGGCCGTGCTGGTGGCAGCCGGTCAAAACCTCGACCGATCCGGTCGGATTGACCCTCACCTCCGCCGATTCCCAAAGGCCGACGCCGGCGCCCAGTTGACCGACGAGCGCCGACGGAGCCACGCCGCAGGCCTCGATATAGGTCGCAAAGCCAATGCCGCGCAGCTTGCCGTTTCGCTCTGAGTCGCGCTTGCGCCTGGCAAAGCCCTTATAGTCGTGGAGCTCGAGCGCCTTCTGCAGCGACGCCTGATAGTCGCCGGCGTCATAGAGCGACGCGACGGACGTCTGATACGGAAATGTCTTGACGAAATTCTTCTGCCGCAGCGTCGCAGGGTCCACGCCCAATTCGCGGGCTCCCACTTCCACCAGTCGCTCCACCACGAAGGTCGCCTCCGGGCGGCCGGCGCCGCGATAAGCATCGACCGGCACGGTGTTGGTGTAGACCGCGTCGACTTCGCAGTAGATGTGAGGGATCTCGTACTGGCCCGACAGCAGCGTCGCATAGAGGAATGTCGGCACCGCTGAGGAGAAAGTCGACATATAGGCGCCGAGATTGGCGGTCGTATGCACCTTCAATGCGGTGATCCTGCCGTCGCCGTCGAACGCCATCTGCGCCTTGGTGACGTGATCGCGGCCGTGCGCATCGGTGATGAAGCTCTCCGAGCGCTCAGCCGTCCATTTCACCGGGCGGCCGAGCTTGCGCGCCGCCCACAGGCACACGACCTCCTCCGGATAAATGAAAATCTTCGAGCCGAAGCCGCCGCCGACGTCGGGCGCGATCACGCGCAGCTTGTTCTCCGGCGCCACGCCGACGAACGCCGAGATCACCAACCGCGCCACGTGGGGATTCTGCGTGGCGTTCCACAGCGTGAGGCTGCCACTGGCGGCGTCATATTCGGCGAGCGCCGCCCGCGGCTCCATGGCGTTCGGCACCAGCCGGTTGTTGATGAACTCGAGCGTGGTGACGTGCCTGGCGTTCTTGAGCGCGGCGTTGGTCGCTTCCGCATCGCCAAGATGCCAATTGTAGATGGTGTTATTCGGCGCGACGTCGTGAATAAGCGGCGCGCCCGCCGCCGCGGCTTTTGCGGGATCGACGACCGCCGGCAGCGGCTCGTAATCGACGACGACTCTCTCGGCCGCGTCCTTGGCTTGCGCCAGCGTCTCGGCGAGCACCACCGCGACTGCATCGCCAACACAATTGGCCTTGCCGGCCGCGAGCGCCGGATGCGGTGCCATTTTCATCGGCGAGCCGTCTTTCGACAGCACGGTCCAGCCGCAGATCAGGCTGCCGAGCTTGTCTTCGGCAAACTGCGCCCCGGTGAAGATGCCGGCCACCCCGGGCAGGCGGGACGCCGCACTGACGTCGATGTTTTTGATCTTGGCGTGCGCGTGCGGCGAACGGATGAAGCAGGCGAATGTCTGCCCGGGCCGGTTGATGTCGTCGGTGTAGTGGCCTTTTCCGGTGATGAAGCGGCGATCCTCCTTGCGGCGCACCGCGGCGCCAATACCGGTGACGCTCATGGGAGTCCTCCTGGCAGTTCCTCCGACGGTTCCTGGTTCCCGTCCCTGTTTGGCTTTTGCTTGTTGCTACTCCGCGGCTTTGCTTGTCGCGCTGCTGCCGCGCATGGCGCGGGCGCCGGCGGCGATCGCCTTGACGATGTTGTGATAGCCGGTGCAGCGGCAGATGTTGCCTTCGAGCTGCTCGCGAATGGTGTGGTCGTCCAGATCGTGTCCCTTGCGACGCACCATGTCGACGGCGGTCATGATCATTCCGGGCGTGCAGTAGCCGCACTGCAGGCCGTGATTCTCGCGGAACGCCTCCTGCATCGGATGCAGCGGCCCGTCAGGCGCGGCCAGTCCCTCGATCGTCAACACGTCGGCGCCCTCAAGCTGTAGCGCCAGCACGGTGCATGACTTGGTTGCCTTGCCGTTCACGTGGACCACACAGGCGCCGCATTGCGAGGTGTCGCAGCCGACATGTGTGCCAGTGAGTCGCAGGTGTTCCCGCAGCAACTGCACCAGCAGCGTCCTCGGATCGATTTCGGCGGTAACCGGTTTGCCGTTCACTGTCAGGGAAACGGCTGCCGTGTTGGCTGCCATTGGGCTCCTCCTCAAAATCAAAAATGCCGGTCAAACGTCCAGATTCGCGCCCTGGCCGGCCCCGTCGGCTTCATCCAAGGGCGAAATCATGACGATTCTGCCGGATTTAGTCGCCGGACGCTAGAATTAATCTGAACCGCGCCCAGGGCTGCGGTCAAGGGAGTTCGATACGCGGCGCGCCCTCTCCCACGGCGCCCCTGCAGATCAACCGACCCCCGTGCCAGAGCCCGCCAGTATTCCGCTTCTGCGGGTCAGGCTTGCAGCCCCGAAGGGAACGAGGGCCCTGCGGGCCGCTTCCCCGCAGGAAGACCCGCGGTAGCGGGCCGCAGCGAGGGGAACAACACTGACAACAACAAACACCCAACGACAAACACCTAAGGGAGAAAAGTTCATGTCCTCTCGAATCCTTCTTGCGATTTCGACGCTCGCTCTCGGCACAGCTCTCACCGCAATCCCCGCCATCGCGCAGGATAATGGTGCCGGCGCCACCAACGCCCAGCAGTACAAGTACCCGATCGGCCGCCCCATGAACGACGGCGGCTACGCTACGCAGCAGAACAACGGCGCGCGGCGGAGCGCCCGAACCCGGATCAACGGCACCACCAATCCGCCGACCGCAGCCACGGCGCAGAACTATCGCTCCCCCATAGGCCGCTCGATGGATGACGGCGGCTTCCCGCAGGAGCAGGCGCAATACAATGGTGCGCAACGTGAGCAGCGAACCGGCTCCGCCGAAAACATGGAACACGCGCAGGCGCGGAGCGCGGAGCTTGGCGGTACCGGCCCCACCAATTACGCATATGATCGAGATCAGCGTGGTTCCTATTACGACTATGCTTCTGGTCCGAGCTATGCCGGCGGCCCGGGCCCGATGCCGGGCGCAATAGAAGCCTGCGAAGCACGCTTCCGTTCCTACGATCCGGCGACCGGCACGTATGTCGGCTTCGATGGCATGCGTCACAGCTGTCCGTGACGCGGCTCTCGCCAGCATCATAAGCGCCGTGCCCGCTCAGGCTTCAGGCGGGCACGGCCTATTTGTGATTTGCATTGCGCGAGAACGGCACGCCGCAGGCGTGCGGGAAAAGTTTTGCTGGAGCAATCTATTGCATCTTAAGTCCGGTTTCTCCGGAACATAGTTTGCAGTGCAAAATTGATAGCCAGAGGCAACCGGCGGCCCGAGCGCCAATGACGCTCGTATTGTCCGCCGAACAAGATCACCGACACCTAAAACTTCAGGAAGGGAGTCCGATATGGGTTCCAAACTGCGTTGCAAAATCGCTCCACGCTTGGCCATGCTCGCTTTCGGCGCGGCCTTTATCGCCACGCCGGCGCTGGCGCAACAGCCGTGGCAGTCAACAGATCCGGACAACGGATATCTGCGTAGCGACAGTGGCCCGCCGCCCGCCGAGAGCGGCGGGATTTACAACCAAGCCCCGGGCGGCAATTATTATGATTACGCCCAGGGCCCTGGCGCGGCGCCGGCGCCCGGAAGCGTGGCCTACTGCCAAGCCCGTTTCCGCTCCTACGATCCGTCGACCGGAATGTATCGCGGATTTGATGGCGCCATGCACCCCTGCCCCTGAGGCAAAGGCGGCGCACCCTGTGCATGATCCCGAAAAGTGGAAACCGGTTTTCGGATAAGATCATGCACAAAGGAAAATGTGCATGATCCCGAAAAAGCTTGCCCTCGGACGTGATCCGAGGGTGGAAACCGGTTTTCGGATAAGCATGCCCTCGGGCTTGACCCGAGGGATCATGCACAAAGAAAAATCCAGACCTTGATCCGATTCAATCGAATTGGATCAAGGTCTGGGCCCGTCCGTTGCGGCCGGGCGGGCTTGCGATCACGACGCGGGCGAGTTCACCGCGTTCGCGAAATTGGTAAAGAAATCGTCGGCAATCTTTTTGGCGGCGCCATTGACCAGGCGCTGGCCGAGCTGCGCGAGCTTGCCGCCGATCTGCGCCTCGACCGCGTAGCTCAGCAGCGTGCCGCCATCCTTCGGCGTGAGCTTGACCGTAGCGCCGCCCTTGGCGAAGCCGGCGACGCCACCCTCGCCCTGGCCGGAAATCTTATAGCCATTGGGCGGGTCGAGATCCGACAATGTGACGGCGCCCTTAAACTTCGCTTTGACCGGGCCGATCTTGATGGTGGCGACGGCTTGAAAGCCCGTGTCCGAAGTCTTGTCGAGCGACTCGCACCCGGGGATGCAGGCCTTCAGCACGAGCGGATCGTTGAGCTTCTCCCACACGACCTCTTGCGCGGCCGGTAGCTGATATTCGCCATTCATGGTCGTCGCCATTGTCGGCTCCTCGGCACTGATCCCATTCTGTTTGCATCGCTTACCGCCTTGCACGCCGGCTGGGAAGCCGGTTCTTCGCATGGGACTTGCGCGGGTAAGAACTTGCGCGAGTAAGAACTTGCGCGGATGAGAACGCACACACTAGCTTGCGGCGGGCAACCCGAGGCAAGGCCAAAGCCAAGGGTTAAAGCCGAGGGTTAAAGCCAAGGGGAAACCGAGGGAGGGCAAGCGCATGGCGGACATCAAGACCGATGACGGCTGCACGATTCATGTCGAGGTAGAAGGACCGGACAGCGCGCCGGTGTTGATGCTGTCGAACTCGCTCGGCACCAACCTGCATATGTGGGACGACCAGGCCGGCCCGTTCACGCGCCATTTTCGTCTGGTCCGCTACGACCGGCGCGGCCACGGCCGATCCGCCGTGCCCAAGGGGCCCTACACGATGGAGCGGCTCGGCCGCGACGTCCTCTGCGTGCTCGACGGGCTCGGCATTCAAAAGATCAACTGGTGCGGCCTCTCGATGGGCGGCATGGTCGGCATGTGGCTCGGCGCCAATGCGGCGCCCCGCATCGAAAGGCTTATTCTCTCCAACACCGCCGCCTACTTTCCCGACAAGTCGATTTGGGACGGCCGCATCAAATTCGTTCGTGAGAAGGGACTGCAAGGCCTCGTCGACGCCAACATGGAGCGCTGGTTCACCAAGGATTTTCGCGAGCGCTCGCCCGCGGCCATGGCGAAGATGCGCGAGATGTTCCTGGCCACGCAACTCGACGGCTATGTCGGCTGCGGCGAGGCGATCCGCGACATGGATCACCGGCCGCTTCTGTCTAAGATCACCGCGCCGACACTGGTCATTGCCGGCAAACACGATCCGGCGACGACGCTCGAGGCCGGCGATTTCATCAAAGAGCACATTCCCGGCGCCAAGATCGCCGTACTCGAGGCTGCACATATTTCCAACTTGGAGCAGCCGCAGGTCTATGCGGATACGGTGTTGGGGTTTTTGCTTGCTTAGCTCCAGCGCCGCGTGTCGCGCTTCTTAGCGCGGGCTAGTTTTCTCACCCGCCGCGCCGATCGCGGAATTCGTGCGGCGTCGTGCCGGTCGCTTTGCGGAAAAAGCGGGCGAAGTGCGACGGATCGGCGAAGGCAAGCTCCTCGGCGATTTCGTGAATCGGCTGCGTGGTGAACACGAGCTGGCGTTTCGCCTCGGTGAGCACGCGCTGGCGGATGAGATGGCCCGCCGTAATGCCGGTCGAACGTTTGACGTGATCGTTGAGCCGATCGACGCTCATGCCGAGTTTTTCTGCGTAGAAGCCGAGCAAATGCTGGGTGCGGAAGAATTCGTCGATCAGATTGCGCAGCTGCGCGACGGTAGCGTCGGCCGGATGCAGCGTCACCGCGCCGGTACGGGCGCGGCTCGCCGCGAGCCGTGCCACGCCGACTGCGATCAGAATGAGAAGCCCGCGCATCGCCAGACGATAACCCTCGCGCGCCAGGCTGTGCTCTTCGTTCAATTCCGCGCACAATACCGACAGGCGCGCCCGTTCGGTCTCATCGCCAATCGGGATGATCGGCGCTTCGGCGAGCGCGCGCAGCCGCGTAAGCGCCTCGCCGGCATGGCCGGCGAGCGCGCCGGCGGCGTCTTCGGTAAAGCTCACCACCCAGCCGTCTGTTACATTCGGCTCGAAGCGGAAACCGTGCGCGATCGTCGCCGGAACCAGAATGGCCGCGGGCGCCGAAAAGGACAGCGTCGCTGCCTCGAACGTCATGGCGCCGCCGCCGCGCTCGATCAGCAAGATCTGAAACAGATTGCGATGGCGGTGGGCGCGAATGGTCCAGTCGTGGATCGAGGAGCGCGAGACAATCGTCTCGATATGAATAAA
>JASHVN010000562.1 GCA_030044555.1 Xanthobacteraceae bacterium
AAGGACGACGCCGACAAGCAGGCGGCGCTGGAGCGTCGTCTCGAAGCGCAGCGCCGGCTCGCCGCGGTGTCGAGCGCGCCGGGCGTGAAGAACACCGCGAGCATCATGGCCTATTCGGACACCCGCGAGGCGAGCGAGGAAAGCGCGCTCTACGGCACGCCGGATGAGATCGCCGGCAAGCTCGAGCGGCTGCGCGGCCTCGGCGTCGAATACGTTCTACTCAACGGTGGCGGCGGTCTTGCCCACGACAGCCTGTCTCGCTTCGCGCGCGAAGTGATGCCGGCATTCGCCGATGAACCGAAGATGCGGGTGGTGGGGTGATGCCTGCACACAAACACCAAGCGCATCAGCAAGATGGGTAACGCTGCGCCCGTGCGATCAGGCTCTTCCTCCCCCTGCAAGGGGGAGGACAGGAGGGGGTCTTCGGCGTCCCGGTTTTCACGGACCAAAGAGGCAACGGCTCGCGCCCGCCGCTTGGGAGGGAGCGCGCAATGATCAACAAAATCGTGCAGAGCATGGCCGAGGCAATGGCGGGGATCCGCGATGGCTCCGTCGTGCTCATTGGCGGCTTTGGCTCGATCGGTCAGCCCAATGCGCTGATCGAAGGTTTGATCGAGCAAGGCGCCAAGGACTTGACGGTCGTCGCCAACAATTCCGGCGTGGGCCATGTCGGCCTGGCGGCGCTGCTCGAAACCGGGCGCGTGCGCAAGATCATCTGCTCGTTCCCGCGCACGGCCGATCCGGTCGTGTTCGAGAAGCTGTGGCGTGAAGGCCGCATTGAACTTGAATGCGTGCCGCAGGGCACCATGGCCGAGCGCATGCGCGCCGCCGGCGCCGGCATTCCCGCGTTCTTTACGCCGACCGCGGTCGGCACCAAGCTCGCGGCGGGCAAAGAAGAGCGCACGATCAACGGCCGCCGCTACATTCTTGAAGAAGCGCTTTACGGCGACGTCGCGCTGGTGGAGGCCTGGGAGGCCGACCGCTGGGGCAACCTGACCTACAAATCCTCGGCGCGCAATTTCAATCCGGTCATGGCGACGGCGGCGAAGTTGACGATCGTGCAAACCCAGCACATCGTCGAATTGGGCGCGCTCGACGCGGAGAAGGTCGTCACGCCAGGCATTTACGTCGAGCGCGTCCTGTACGTTCCCTACGGCGAACCGACGGTGACGTAGCGGAGTTCCGCTAGAATTAATATTTTTTAGGGGTCCTTTGATGATTCTAACCAGCCGCATGATAGGGTGCCGAAACGGAATGCGAGTGTTAGAATCGGACCACGGAGGGAGGAAACGGTGAACGCAGCGGCAAGCATTCTGGCCGGCTGCAAGCCGATGACGCGCCGCGAAATCGCCGCGCGGCTCGCTGACGACATTCCGGAAGGCTGGCACGTCAATCTCGGCATCGGCGCGCCGCTCCAGGTGGCCGATTATGTGCCGCAAGAACGCGAAGTCATCTTCCAATCGGAAAACGGCATTTTGGGCATGGGACCGGCGCCCGAGCCGGACCAGATCAACCGCTGGCTGATCAACGCCGGCAAGCAATATATCACGCTGCGTACCGGCGGCTCCTATATGCATCACGCCGACAGCTTCGCGCTCATTCGCGGCGGCCACCTCGATCTCTGCGTGCTTGGCGCCTTTCAGGTCGCCGAGAACGGCGATCTCGCCAACTGGTCGACGTCCGATAATGAAAGCGCGCCGGCGGTCGGCGGCGCCATGGATCTCGCCGCCGGCACGCCTCGGCTCTGGGTGCTCATGGAGCATCTGACCAAAACCGGCGAAAGCCGCCTGGTGCGGCGCTGCACCTATCCGCTTACCGCAGTCGGCGTGGTCAAACGCGTTTACACGAACCTCGCCGTGATCGATGTCAGCGCCGATGGTTTCGCGGTGCGCGACATGGTGCCCGGATTGACGCTCGAAGCGTTGCAGCAGGTGACCGACGCGCCGCTCAGGATGGTACGGTGACTCGCTGGCAGGATTGCGATCTTGAGGTCAAGGCAGAGTGCGTGCTGCGATATTGTTGGACAACGGTTTCGATCGACGTCTACCTCTGTGATCGCCGGATGGGTGCGTCCGAGAAATTGGCCTCTGCTATTTATGCCGGTCGCCGCGATCGTGCTGATATTGATCGCTGTTCGTTTCCTGTAGGCAACGGCACATAAGAGCGAAACTCTATCCTCAAGCTTCGGCTGTGCGCTGGCGGCGGCGAAAGGGTGGCGCTGCGTTCGTGGTTCGCCCCTATTGTCTCAACTTTGCCACGCAGCCGTGCCATGATTACGAGAAGTATAGGGTAGAGTTGGTTGCGTGCCGGATTCCTGTGAACGCGTGTCGAGCCGGAGTACGAGTGATGACGAGTGGCGAGTTGTTGAGTGCCATTATCGCTGAGCTATCTGCAGTCGGTGCCGCCACCGATTTAGGCACAATAAGTGAGGACGGCGAGCGAGTATCAGCAGTCCTCACGATCGACGATCGGCGGTTGTGCCTCAGCCTGGAGCCGGCGATTGCCGGCATGGACGAGCGGATCGACTGACGCTCTAAAGTTGGCGCGGCTATCCTTTCGCAGATCATTTGCCCGCCGAGAGCGGAGCGAATGACTGCGGTGAAACATTTATGTCATCGAGTGGAACTATAGCTTGCGCCATGGCTGAGCCGGCTGAAACGCGTTTTAACTGTCCCAATTGCAGCGCCCAGTACAAAGTCGTTAAGGTTGAGGCGCCCGCCCTTGCCAATGTGGAAGAAGTCAATTGCCTCAATTGCGGCGCTGCGCTGCAGGCGCGCGATGGCAAGTTTCTTCTGAAGTATTTTCTTATTGGCCCGAAGACAAAGCGGGATCGGCGCAAGCGATAAGCGCAAGCAGTCAAGAGAACACGCTGCGTCAGTTGAGGTCGGCAACGGCAGACTGCAAATAGACCTAAAACTGCAAATAGACCTCAGACTGCAAATAGACATCAATCGGGCCGCAGGCCGCGCAGCGTCAATCTTCCTCGCGGTGGACGTCGTGCACGACGATGCCCGCGCCCCGCGGCGGCATCTTCAGCCATTTCTGGTGCTTCAAGGTGCGCTTGGTGTCTTCGTAGCCGCTCACCCAGTGTTCGCGCATCGAAGTGCCGGAAAATTCGTAATCCTTGGCGTGCCCCTCATAGGCCTTCTGCTGGTAGATAATGTGCAAAATGGTGATGTCGGGCAATTTGGCCAGCTGCGTCTTCAGCTCGCGCTCGCGCTCGGTCAGCTTTTCCTCAGGAACCCGCGTCAGCGCCTGGTAGAGATCGACTTTCCAATTGTGGATGCGGCGAAAGACATCGGTGTTATAGCGGGTGCGCGAGGAGTACATGATGTCCTTGTGCCGCGCCATGACGTCCTGGATATCGCGCGGCAGCATACCGCGCGCGCTGAACAGATCGACCTGGAACACCATCGTGTTCAGCGAGTCGTCTTGATCGAGCAGATGCTGTAACGGCGTGTTGGAGACGATGCCGCCATCCCAGTAATGGTCAGTCCCGATCTTGACCATCGGCAGCGCAGGCGGCAGCGCGCCGCTGGCCATGATGTGTTCCGGTTCGATGCGCTCGACCGCGTTGTCGAAATAAACAAAATTTCCGGTCAGCACATTGACGGCGCCGACGGAAAAACGCGTCGAGCGGTCGTTGAGCAGGGAAAAGTCCACGAGCTCGGTGAGTGTTTCGCGTAACGGCGAATTGTCGTAGTAGCTGGTGGCGCTCATGGCGCCGGTGAAGCTCATCCACGGACTGGGAAATCGCGGCGAGAAGAATCCCGGCTGTCCCTGCACCATGGTGACGAAGGAGCTCGTCGCATTGCGCGCCTTGCGGAACACATCTCCGTCCGGCGTGAACGGCCAGATCTTGCGATCGGTGATGCGCTCCCAGAACGCGCGAAGGTGAGTTAGCCTGCGGTCGCGTGGATTGCCGGCGATGATTGCGGAGTTAATCGCGCCGATCGACACGCCCGAAACCCAGTCGGGTTCAAGCCCTGCTTCGTGCATGGCCTGATAGACGCCAGCCTGATAGGCCCCGAGGGCGCCTCCGCCCTGCAGCACCAGCGCCACGCGCTCGCAGCGTTCCGGCCGCCAAGTCTGTGCAACAGTTGCTGTGGGCAAAGCCTCGGCGCGGAAGTCGGACGCAACGTCGTTCATTCGAACACCCGCAATTCTTCAAACTCACCAGCCAATAGACGCGGAATGCTTCAGCAAACTGCGTGACAGCGTAATGACGCAATGCGGCCGCGCGCCGTCCGATTGATCCAAGCACTAATGGTGCAGTGCAACGTAGCGGCTCCCCTTGGGCGAAGGGGGTCTGTCACATAAATGCAGCGAAGCGCCGGTAGCGTAAAAAAGTCGCTAAAAGTACGCGGTGGGGGTCGGCAATTGGGGCGACGGCAAACCAAACGACGGCTTGAGTCTCTGTGACGGCTGCGCCCGTAAAAGGGGTCGCGACAGGGCACCTTCTTGACGCCGTTCAGCCGCGAACGTCGAACTAGTGGTCAAGAGGACATCGGGACATGAACGACACAGCAGCGGCTGTCGCTAGCAAGCCGGCAACGGCGAGAACGGTCCAAGAGTATATCGACGAATTGCCGGTGTGGGCCGATGGTACCACGCTGAAATCTACGCCCATGACCGGCATGCAGTGGCGCATCTGGTCGCTCGCGGCGTCCGGCAAGTTCTTCGAGGGCTTCGTGGTGTTCATGGGCGGCGTGACGGTGCCGCTGATTACCCGTGAATTCGGTCTCAGCGCCGGCGAGTCGGGACTCGTTACCTCAGCAAGCCTCGCGGGCATTCTGGTCGGCACGATCCTGCTCGGTGGCCTGTCGGACTATTTCGGCCGCAAACGCATGTTCATCGCCGAGATGATCATCTTCTGCCTGTTCCTGGCGCTGCTGATCATGGTCGGGAGTTTTTGGTCACTGGTGATCTGCCTGTTCGGCATCGGCATGGCGCTCGGCTGTGACTACCCGACAGCGCACATGATTATCTCCGAGAGCATTCCCAGCGCGTCGCGCGGGCGCCTTGTGCTCGGCGCCTTCGCCTTCCAGGCGATAGGCGCCATGAGCGGAATCGCGATCGGCGCCCTCGTGCTCATGCTAGACCCGAGCATCGACGCCTGGCGGTGGATGTACGCGACCGCCCTGGTGCCGGCAGTGATCATCACCATCGGTCGCTTCTTCATCCCGGAAAGCGCCAACTGGCTGATCGTGCGCGGTGCGCATGATCACGCCGAAAAAGCCGTGACACGCCTGCTCAGCCGCAAGCCGATCTACCCGCAGAAGGTGGAGCTGCAACGCCATGTCGTCGATGAGCATAGCGCGTCGAAGCAGAGCTTTTTCGCGCTTTTCAACAAACAAAATCTCCGCGCCACCATTTTCTCTTCGGTGCCGTGGCTGTTCCAGGATCTCGGCACTTACGGTATCGGCGTCTTCACACCAACCCTGATCGCTGCCGCGCTTGGCAGCGGGCCAGACAAGATCCGCAGCCCTGCCGACCTGATTGCGAGCGGTATCCATTCGGCCCAGGCCGCGGCGCTGACAACGTCGCTGCTCATCGTCGGCATCATCTTTGCCATCGCGCTGTCGGACACCCTGGGACGCATCAAGTTGCAGATCTTCGGCTTCCTCGGCTGTGCGGTCGGGTTGGGTATTGCCTCCCTGTCCATCGACGCGTCAGGCCCGACCAAGCTTTACCTCATCATGGCCGGCGTCATGCTGTTCAACTTCATGACCAATATCGGCCCTAACGCGCAGACCTACCTGCTCGCAGGCGAGGTGTTCCCGACTGAAGTGCGCGGCATGGGCGCCGGCTTCGCGGCGATGATCGGCAAGGTCGGCGCAGTCGCCACCACCTACGGCTTCCCGATCCTGCTCGTCAGTATCGGTACTCGCTCGCTGCTTTACGCCCTGGTTATCAGCTCCGTGCTGGGCGCTATTGTGACCTGGATATACCGTATCGAAACCACCGGCGTGAACCTAGATCGCATCGGCCGCTGAGCAGACTAAGAGCAAAGAACAGGAACGCAGTCATGAAAAGCAGACTTCGCCACATGGTCGGTGGCGGCGCCATTGCCTTGGTCCTCGGGGTCTCGATAGCGCACGCGGCCGACATTACTCTCAAGGAAAGCGGCTCGACCTTGCTCTACCCGCTGTTCCAGGCCTGGATCGCCGGCTACAAGAGCGTCGCTCCCGGTATAGATCTGACCGCTGCGTCGACCGGCTCCGGCGCCGGCGAGAAAGCCGCGCTCGCAGGCGAGGTCAGCATCGGCGCCTCCGATGCCTATCTCTCCGACGAGGTCGCGGATAAGAACCCGGATCTCCTCGATATCCCGCTCGCCATCTCGGCGCAGATGATCAACTATAACCTTCCAAATCTCAACGGCGCGAATATCAAGATCGACGGCCCGACTCTCGCCGCGATCTATTCCGGCACCGTCACGCAGTGGGACGATCCCGCGATCAAAGCGATGAACCCAGGCGTGGCACTCCCGCATCAGACGATCATTCCGGTCCGCCGTGCCGATGGCTCCGGCGATACCTTCATCTT
>JASHVN010000563.1 GCA_030044555.1 Xanthobacteraceae bacterium
CGAGGCGAGCAAGGCGTGGTGCTGCTCGCCTTCAGCATCGACCGCAACGGCCACGTGACATCGCGGCGCATCGTCAAGGGCTCGGGCTATGCCGCGCTCGATGCCGAAGTCATGGCGCTGGTCGAGCGCGCGCAACCGATGCCGGCGTTCCCGCCGAGCATGACCGAAGCCGACCTTAGTCTCACCGTCCCGATCCGCTTTTCGCTGCAGTGAACGATACAGCAAGGGTGGACGCCTCCGTAGTGGAAGCCAATCAGGTACTCGCAGCGATTGACGGAGCCGCGGCAAATTAAGTATGCTGATTTATAGAAAAGAGCATACCATGCCGCCGTCGACAATGGCAGAAACGGGGGACATGATTGATCAAGGTCAACACTTTTCTTCTCGTCACGACTCTCGTCGTATGCCTCGCCGCCTCAAGCGCAAGACCGGAGAAACCCGAGGAGTGGATCGCGCTCGGCACTCGCATCCACGGCTTTTTCGGTTCGTTTCTACCAGTCGGCATCCGCATTGGGCTTGATGCGCTCGATCGCCTTCATGCGCAGCCGCGCGGTGTCACGGTGATCTATTACAGCGGTCCCAAGTCGCCTTGTCCCTGCCCAGCCGACGGCATCGCCATCGCGACCGTTGCGAGCATCGGCCAGGGCACGCTGCAGGTTTCTCCCGAAAAAGCGCCCGCTGATGCCATGGGCGTCGCCGTCATCCGTAGCAAGACGACTGGCTCCAGACTGAAATATACCGTCCCCGCAGCCTGGATTCCCAAGCTTGAAGAGATGAATAAGACGCTCGATGCGCTGGGCCGCTACAATGCGGTAATGAAGGCGACGGGATTATTCACTGTAGAGGCACTACCTCCGGAGAAGCCCGACGAGAAAAAATAGAGACGTAGCCGACAGAACTTTTTGCGGCAACTTGGGAAAGTTCCCAATAACGGCAATAATTTGTACTGGTTTATCCTTCGACTTTGAAATCCCCTCCAAAAGCCACGTGCCAGAGGCGATTTGATTGAGTTGTTTGCCAAAGCAACTCTTTGGCAGGCCATTCAGCACCGCTACAGATACCTCTACTGAATGGTCAGGCCTGCCGCGCGCGTCAGTAATATCATCGCCGCAAGCGACCACTCGAATGTCGGTCGACCCTGTTATCTTGACAAAGACTTGATACAAGAAGGTTCCTTGTGGACCATTGATCGGAACTAACGGTTGGCCTACTAGCGGCTTTAGCGGGCTGATTTGCGGAACAGGCCCACAGTTTTGGATTTTTGTGCCGAAATTGTTGCCCGCGCTCACTACGCAGTTCTGCGCTTGGCAGTCAGAGACAAGCGTCAGCCACCCTATCGTAGCAATGATTATCCGGCGCATATCATCTGTCTCCAAATCTAGGGGACGTTACGTCGGCGTGAACTCCCATTTGTGCGTCCGCTGCTATTCGCCACTTCGGTCCGGCCGCGAGGCGTCCTGTTTGCGCGCTTAGTTTCATCAATCGGCACCATGATCACGCGACCATAATGGACCCCAGGCTCGGTAATGACGCGATCCGCGAACCTTTTGATCGCCGAAGACTTCCCTCTCAGAACATTCACCTCCAGGCACATTTCACCGTCGAGATGAAGACGCAGTGTGCTGAGCGATAAGCCCACATGATCGTGGAATGCTCGGGTAAGGCGTCGTGGGAGCTCTCGCGTGGAGTGCTTATACACATAGGTGAGGGTCGCTACGCAGTAGCCGGCGTCGAGGCTGTCTTCGGTAGCCTGCTTTAGCCCGGCTCGCGCCATGTCACGAAAGGCTTCGGACCGGCTCACATAACCGCGGTCCGAGATCATGCGGTCGAGTGCATGCATCAGCTTGTCGTCGATCGAAAATGTTATGCGCTGGGTCACCTTGCGGTCCTTGTTTCGGCTGCTTCGGATATCGGTCGGCCGATGCGGCAACAGGTTAGACAGGCCAAACCGGATTATAGTATGATATTATTGATAAAATCGCATACGCCAAGGTAGTACGCCAGCCAATAAGAGAGTTTAATGGAGCATTTGGAAGACATCGTTGTATTTGCGCGTGTCGTGGAAAAAGGAAGCTTTACCGCGGCCGGAAAAGAGCTTCGCAAGTCGACATCGGCGGTCAGCAAGCACGTTACCCGGCTTGAGGATACACTGTCGCTCAAGCTGCTGCATCGCTCGACGCACCACTTGGCGCTGACCGAACCGGGGACGGTTTTTTATGAGCATTGCACGCGGATCATTGCCGAGCTCGAGGAGGCGCGCGCAGATGCCGCGGGACTCAGCGGCGAGGTGAAGGGTGTGCTCAGGGTCCACGCGAGCCCCGGTATGGGCCAAAGTTTGGTGTCCCCTGCGGTGATCGATTTCAGCGAGGCTTATCGGTCGGTTGAAGTCGAACTTACAATCAGTGAAATCACCGCCACTGTCATGAAGCGCGGCGTCGATGTCATGATCTGCAGCCGCTATTACGGCCGGGAAAGCACCTTCCATAGCAGCCTGATTGGGAAAGACTTGGGTCCGACACCGTATGTCGTTTGCGCTTCACCGACATATCTCACCCAATCGGGGACGCCAGAGAAGCCGCCCGACCTGCAAAAACACAACTGCCTTCTACATATCACGCAGAAGCGAAAGCCCAACGAATGGCAGTTTGCGGCTAAGGACGAATCGTGGAGTGTGCGCGTGGCTGGGACGTTTCGCTCCAATCTTGAGAATGCCGTGCTGTCGGCGGCGCTCCGCGGGGTCGGCATCGCCCGCCTTCCTCAGTATAGTGTAAGCCGCGACTTGGCCGCAGGACGCCTGACAGCCATCTTTCCCGGCATGGTGCAATCAGATCGGATGGTGCAAGTTTTCTATCCGCGCAGCAAATATGTGCCGCGCAAGACACGGGCATTCATCGAGTGCCTCGAAAGGTGTTACCGGCAGTCTGCCGCTCTCACTCATCCGGCCACATAGGCTTCGGTGCGGCAAAACCGTTTTTCCAAATACCAGACTACCATTTCCCGCCGTCTCCTTCCTATCACCTGCTTTGTAAAGGCCACTACTTGGCAGCCGCGCCGACATTGAGACTGCCGCGCCCGCTTGCATAAGGAACTGCGTTGTCAACGTTACCCTTGATCGTCGCCTGCGGCGACTACGAGATTGTCCGTTCGCTCTCCGAGGGAGCGGTCAGGCCGGATGGCATCGATCTCAATGTCCTGACCGATATGGATTCGACGACCCGCCATTGGCGCTTCCTGCGCAATGGGGAATTCGACATGGCGGAGGTGTCCTGCTCTTCATTCTTAATCGCACGCGATCAGGGCCTGCCGCTAGAGGCAATCCCCGTTTTTCTTCACCGCAGGTTTCGTCACGGCCTCATCTTCGTCAACACCTCCAAAGGCATTCGCGCGCCGGCCGACTTGGCCGGACGGAAAATCGGGCTCAAGCAATTTCAATCAACCGCAATTGTCTGGCTTCGCGGCATCCTTCAGCACGAATATGGCGTGCCGCTGGAAACGATTGAGTGGTTCTGCGAGCTGGACGAAACGATCGAGTTCAGCGGCGCTTCTCAATCGAAAATCGTGCGCCTGCCTCATGATCAATCCGTCGAGCGGATGCTGGCGGAAGGAGAGCTCGATGGCTTGCTCCACCCTGACCTGATTGGCCCGCTGCTCGATAAGGATCCCCGCGTCGCACGACTGTTCCCTGATTATCATCGAGAGGAAGTCGCTTTCTATACGAAGACCGGAATATTCCCAATCATGCATGTCCTCGCCGTTAGGCGTGAGGTCCTTGAAGCGAACCGATGGATTGCCATCAACATATTTCATGCCTTCGAACGGGCGAAAGCCCTCGCCATGAAGCGCTTGGCCAATCCGCGGGTCGTGCCGCTCGCGTGGTACCGCGAAGCATGGGAAGAACAGGAAAGGCTATTGGGGTCCGACCCCTGGCACTACGGTCTCACTGAGCAGAACCGGAACAACCTTGAAACATTGATCGGGTACGCGCACGAGCAAGGTCTGATCCGGCGAAAACCCCCGCTCGATGAAATTTTCATCGACGTATCCCAAGGCCGCAAGCGTGGCGAGGAGTTTCGGATTTGACGGATTGCCGGGGCCAGACAGACCTCGCTGCACCTCGCGAACATCCGCCAAGAGACACGCTTGTTGATGAAGGCCATGCTAAGACGGACGGATCGTCTGAGCCTTCGCCCGCCGTTGATTTACGCACGATCGCTCACATCAACCTTTTGATCGGCCTTTCGAGCTTTGGCGGCGGCCTCGTCTCCTGGTTTGCCCGTGAGCTGACCGAGCGGCGAAGATGGATCGCGAATCGAGACCTGCTCAGCGGGTTCGCGCTGTGCCAGATCATGCCTGGTCCGTCCACGGTCAACCTGACCCTTTATTTCGGCTTCATGCTGAGGGGCCTCCGAGGGGCGGCGGTCTCCTGGTTGGCTCTTCTTGTTCCGCCGTCGTTGCTCACGCTTGGCTTTTATATCGCGTATACGCATGCGCCCTTGAACGGCGTGCTGCAAGCCGCGCTTGAAGGAGTCGCTGCGACGGCGGCGGGCTTGAACATTGCAACCGGAATCAATGCCGGTTGGAGAAATCGCGATTGGCGAACATTTACGGTCGCGGGCCTCGTCTTCATGGCAGTCACGATGTTCCACGTTCCGATCCTGTGGGTGGTCCTGATCGCCGCGCCCCTCAGCTTGGCTGTGACGTGGCGCGATACTGACCGCCCTGCTGAGGAGACGGTCACGCCCTATGAGTGAAACCGTTTGGACCTTGGTGCGCGTCTTCGTTCCGCTTTCCCTGGTGTCGTTTGGGGGTGCAAGGACGATCCTTGCCGATATCGAGCATCAGGCCATCGCACATCACTGGGTGACGCACGCTGAGTTCGTGGAGATTTTCGCGATCGCGCGGGCAGCTCCCGGTCCCGGCACGACGATGGTGACGCTCATCGGTTGGAAGGCCGCCGGGTGGCTCGGCGCACTCGCCGCCTCGCTGGCCATCTATGTTCCGGCTGGCCTGATGCTTTTATTCGTATCCGTATTGTGGCGTCGCCACGAAGGTTCGCCTTGGCGCCGGAGGCTTGAGCGTGCCTTCGCTCCGATATCGATCGGTTTGATCCTGGCGGGAACCGTCGTGGTCCTGAACGCGACTTCAGGCGGCGTACTGGCCTATGCCGTTGCTGCGGCTGCCGCGGCGGCTTTGCGGTTACGCCAAGTGCATCCGCTGTTTCTGCTGTGCGCGGGTAGCGCCGTCTTTGCGTTCACATTCCTGGTGATGTGAGCGGCGGATTTTGTTCAACCAAACGGAGCAAAACAGTTTTTCCGGTTATGTAACTACCGGTTTTTTGCAGGCGCTCTAAGGTCTTACCGCATGCATCAGGTAAGACCAAAAGAAACGATGCCAGGCGCCTCGCTCGCAGCGGTCGCCATGAAACCGCGACTGACCGAGTTGAGAGAATTTCCCATCCCGGACATTCCTCCGGATGCGGGCCTGCTGCGCGTTGTTGCGACGGGTATCTGCGGCAGCGACTGGCCGATGTATCTCAGCGAAAGGCCTGGTCCGCGCATTCTCGGTCACGAGATGGTTGGATACGTCGAGAAGATCGGCGACACCGCTCGCGAGCGGTGGGGCGTCAAGGAAGGCGATTTTGTTGCTCTCGAAGAATATCTGCCCTGCGGTCATTGCGAGAGTTGCAGAACCGGCGAGTATCGCGCTTGCTTGGGCACTGATCGCCGTCTTCCCGGCACCGTGCGTTACGGATCAACGCCCATCAGCAAGCCGCCGTCGTTGTGGGGCGGCTATAGCCAATACCTTTATCTCCATCCGAACTCGATCTTTCATCACGTACCGCCGGCGATGCCGGCGCATATCGCCGCCATGGCGCTCCCGATCGGCAATGGCTTCCAATGGGTCTATCTCGACGGCGGCGCCGGCCCTGGAAAGACGATCTTGATCCAGGGCCCCGGCCAGCAAGGGCTTGGCTGCGTCATTGCTGCGAAAGCGTCGGGCGCCGATACCATCATCGTCACGGGCCTCCGCAGCGACGAGGGTCGGCTTGCGGTCGCGCGGGCGCTCGGGGCGGATCACACGATTATGGCCGACGAGGAAAACGTCACCGAGGTCGTTGCGCGCGTCACCAGCGGTCGTATGGCGGATATTGTGATCGAGAGCAGCGGCGCTGGTCCCAACATCATCAACAGCTCTCTCGCTCTTCTCGGCAGGCGTGGCGCGCTTCTGATTGCTTCCAGGGTTGGCGGCCCCGTCCCGAATTTCGATGTCGACCGCATTTTGGCCTTTCGACTGAGTCTGCGCGCACTGCGCGGGCACAGTTATCAGGCGGTCGAGCTTGCGCTGCGCGCGATGGCGTCAGGCGCTTTCCCCTTGGACCGCATGTCGTCACACGTAATCGGCTTGCACGACGTGGATGCCGCGCTGCGCATGGTCGGCGGCGAAAGCGAGGAACGCTCGATTCATGTCACCGTGGAGCCGTGGAAAAACTGAAGGAGATTCCGATTGCTCAAACCGGAGGAGAATGAACGCCTGGTTCGGGTGGGCCGCGGCAAGCCGGCCGGCGAACTGTTCCGCCGCTATTGGCAGCCGGCGGCCCTGTCATCAGAACTACCGGAGCCGGATGGAGCACCACTGCGCGTCCGGCTTCTCGGCGAGGATCTGATCGCTTTTCGCAACACCGAAGGAC